>JAFYFY010000100.1 GCA_017543485.1 Lachnospiraceae bacterium
AAGGCTGTATCAAAAAACTATCTGTATGTGGAGCCGGAGCGGTATTCCACGGACATTCTGGCGATGCTGCGCTCCTTTTATCCGGAGCTGGATCTGCAGGTCCTGGTGCCGGAGAGCCGGCCGGAAGCGCTGGCGCAGGCAAGGGAAAACGGGTTTTTCTGCACCGTCTCCTGCCATGCGGGGGAGGGGAAAGCTGCCATCTGCCTGGAGGGGGAGAGCCTTTGCTTTTCCTTTGATCCTGCGAAAACAACGGAGGAAAAAAAGGGCAGCGCCGCAGCACCGGATGCGGAGCCTGCGTTTAAGCGGGAGCTGGGCAGATTCTTCTACGGGCTGCTGGCAGGGCGCACAGGGCGCAGCCTTCCCTGGGGGAACCTAAACGGCGTGCGGCCCACAAAACCGGCCTTTTACGGATTTTTAAAGGGGGAGGAGCCGGAGAAGATCCGGGCGTATTACCGGGAAGAGCATTTTGTCAGCGAAGCGAAAACCCGACTGGCTCTGGAGATCGCAAAGAGGGAGTACAACATCCTGTACGGAGCGCGCAGCGTGGCGGATGCGGGAGACTCACAGGCTCCGGGCGCGCCGGCAGATACGAAAAAGCGCTACAGCCTCTACATCGGGATCCCCTTTTGCCCCACCACCTGTCTATACTGCTCCTTTACCTCCTACCCCATTGCAGCCTACCGTCAGGAAGCGGACCGGTACCTGGAGGCCCTTTTGCGGGAGGTCCGGGCGGGGGCAGAGCAGATGAGGAGACGCCCGGAGAGCATCTACATCGGCGGCGGCACCCCCACCAGCCTCAGCGCGGAGCAGCTAGAGGTCCTTCTCTCCGGCATCGAGGGGTGCTTCGGATCTGAGGGGACCCCTCTTACGGAAGGGCCCGCGGGGATCCGGGAATACACCGTGGAAGCGGGACGGGCCGACTCCATCACGGCGGAAAAGCTGAAGGTCCTGAAATCCCACGGGGTGACACGGATCTCCGTGAATCCCCAGACCATGCACCGGAAAACCCTGGATCTCATCGGCAGAAGAGCCGGCACGGAGCAGGTGCGGGAGGCATACGCCCTGGCCAGGCAGGCCGGCTTTGACAATATCAACATGGACCTCATCCTGGGACTTCCCGGGGAGGGTCCGGAGGAGGTCCGGGAGACCATCCGGCAGGTAAAGGAGATGGCGCCGGACTCCCTGACGGTCCACTCTCTGGCGTTAAAACGGGCATCCGGGCTGGGAAAATGGATCGAAGAGCACGGCGCCCAGACCATCTCCAACACGGAGGAGACCATGGACATCGCCGCGCAGGGGGCGAAGGATCTGGGACTGGAGCCTTACTACCTCTACCGGCAGAAGAACATGTCCGGGAATTTCGAAAATGTGGGATATGCGCAGCCGGGGAAGGCGTGTTATTACAACATCGTGATGATGGAAGAGGTGGAGTCCGTCCTGGCCTGCGGCGCGGGCGTGATCTCCAAGCGGGTGACCCCGGGACGGGACGAGAACGGGGAGCCCTCCTTCGGGATCGAGCGGTGCGAAAATCCCAAAGACGTGCGGGAATACCTGCAGCGGCTGGAAGAACTCATGGAGCGAAAGAGCCGGATGTTTGCGGCAGAGTAAGGGAGCAGGGGGAACCTGCCGGAAAAGAGAAAGGGAAAGAGCGGTATGAAGATCACGGTACAAAAAGATGCACAGGTTCCGTTTTATAACAATGTGGATTTCTGTGTCGGAACCGGGAGACTGGGGCTGGCCCTGACAAAGGAATATCTGGAGGAGCTGCGCTTTGTCCAGGAGCATATCGGCTTTTCCCATATCAGAGGGCACGGACTGCTCTCCGACGATGTGGGAATCTATCACGAATATGAAGAAAACGGCGAGACGAAGGTGGAATACAACTACACCTACCTCGACCGGATCTTCGACGCCTATCTGGATCTGGGGATCCGTCCCTTTCTGGAGCTGGGCTTCATGCCCGGGGATCTGGCCAGCGGAACCCAGACCATCTTTTACTGGAAGGGCAATACCACCCCGCCGAAGGACTACGGGAAGTGGACGGATCTGGTAACGGCGCTTCTTCGCCATCTGCTGGAGCGCTACGGACAGGAGGTGTACGACTGGCCCATCGAGGTCTGGAACGAGCCCAACCTGCCCGGGTTCTGGTATCAGGCGGATATGGAGGAATACTTCCGGCTCTTCGGGGAGACCTTCCGGGCCATCAAGGCGTTAGACGGCCGCTTTCAGGTTGGGGGGCCGGCCATCTGCGGCGTGCGGGACGAGGAATGGATCCGGAGCTTTCTGGAGTTTTGCCGGAAGGAAGGGATCCGGCCGGACTCCGTCACCAGACACCATTATACCGTGGAGTTCCCGGAACATGCGGGGCATTATGATTACCACCGGCTGGAGGATTCGGACATGCGGATCGCCAATCTTCAGTCTACCCGGGACATCATCGACTCCTTCCCGGAGTTTCGCGGTCTGCCCATCCACATCACGGAGTTTTCCACCTCCTATACACCCAAGGGGGTCATCCATGATACAAACCTGAATGCCGCCTATCTGGCGGGGCAGCTTTCCCGGCTGGGGGAGATGAACGAATCCTATTCCTACTGGACCTTTGGGGATGTCTTTGAGGAGCAGGGGATCCCCTTTACCCCCTTCCACGGGGGCTTCGGTCTGGTGGCTGCCGGGTGCATCCCCAAGCCCACCTTCTGGACCTTTGCCTTCTATAAGGAATTAAAGAAAAAGAGCCTGGGGTGCGTGAGCAGGGAGCAAAATGCCGTCATCGTGCGGACGAAGGACGGATATGCAGGGATCCTCTGGAATGCTTCGGAGGAGGACCTTCCCATGGAGCTTTCCCTGGAAATGGAGGCGCAGGAAGCGGTGCTGGTGACAAAGACCGTGGACGAAACCTGCTGCAACCCGTTAAAGCTCTGGCATGATCTGGGAGAGCATGCAAATCCTGCCAGGGAGGAGACGGCGCTCCTTCGGGAGGCGGCGCATCCCTTTGTGGAGAGCGCCGTGCAAAAGACCGTATCCGGAGCGGCGCAGCTTTCTCTGTGCATCAGGCGTCACGGCGTGATCTTCTTTACCCTGGAGGGGAGGACCTGCAAGCCGGACAGAGGGTATGACTATGAGCGGGTGCTCTCGTTCCATTAGGATGATCAGCCAAAGCCCGCATCCCCGGGGGAAAATCTGCGTCGTTGCATTCTTGCGGTTTTTCGGATATGATAAGGGATACGGCAGGGGGACAGAGGATGGACAGACAAAGGATCATATTGATCGTGGATGACGATCTTACCTATCTGAAGATGGTGAACGAGTGGCTGAAGGAAGATTACACCGTCTCGCTGGCAAACAGCGCAAAGCAGGCCTTTTCCTATCTGGAGGAACACTCTCCGGATCTGATATTGCTGGACTATGAGCTGCCGGAGGTGCCGGGACCGCAGCTTCTGGAGCATCTGCGGGACTCGGCGCGCACCGCCAGGATCCCGGTGATCTTTCTCACGGGCAAACATGACAGAGAGAGCATCATGCGGGTGCGGTCCTTAAGGCCTGCGGACTATCTGTTAAAGAGCATTTCCCGGGAAGAGCTCCTGGCGAAGCTGAAGGAGTTTTTCCGGTTTCAGTTTTAGCGGTGGATGGATTTTCAGACAGAACGGATCGGAGGGAATCATGAGACAGGGACTTCGGAGTATGACAGCGGTGCTTCTGGCAGCAGTGCTTACCGTGGCAGCGGCCTTTGCGGTGCCGGATACGGCCCGTGCCCAGGAGAGCGGCTACCATCTCTATATCAATACGGCGAAAAATGTGGTGACTGCCTATCTGGACGGGGAGCCTGTGCGGGCCATGCTCTGTTCCACCGGTGTGGACACCCCGAAGGAAGGCACCTGGAACCTGCCCGCCAAATATCGCTGGCATGAGTTAAACGGCAAGGTGTACGGGCAGTATTGCAGCCGCATCACGCCCAATATGCTGTTTCATTCGGTTCCGCTCCATTCCCCCAGTCCCGCGGCATTAAAGACCAACTACTACGACAAGCTGGGGACCACCGCCTCCGCGGGATGCACCAGATTAAACACCGCGGATGCCAAGTGGATCTATGAAAACTGCCCCGTGGGTACCCCCATCACCTTCTATGTGGACAGGGAGAGTGACGGTCCTCTGGGACGGCCGTATTTCTGCAAGATCTCCAAATTCCCCGAACGGCTTCGCTGCTGGGATCCCACGGACGTGACCCTGGGCAATCCCTGGAACGAGTATGTGGGAGAGGCCTTTGATGCGGCCTATTACCAGGCGGCCAATCCGGATCTGCAGGGAGCGGTCTGGAACGAGGACAGCCTGCGGTTTCACTGGCTCACCGCAGGGATCAGGGAAGGACGCGTGGCCGCGGAAGGGTTCTCCGTAAATGCCTACCGGGAGGCGAGACCGGATCTGCAGGCCATCTACGGAGATGACAATTACGCCTACGTGCGGCATTACAATTATGAAAAGAAACTGGAGCAGGCGGGGAATTTCAACGCCGCCCATTATGCGGACCGCTATCCGGATCTGAAGGCAGCCTACGGATATGACGAGATCGCACTCCTGGATCACTACCTGACCTACGGCATGGCCGAAGGGCGGGATGCAAGCTAAACCTGTTCGTGACCGAAAAGGAAAGAGGGAACAACATGCTGGAACTGAAGAACATCTCCTTCCAGGTAGCGGGAGAGAAGGGGGATGACCGGATCGAGATCGTCCGGAATGTCAGCCTGACCATCCCGGATGAAAAGCTCATTGTGATCACCGGCCCCAACGGCGGCGGAAAATCCACCCTGGCCAGACTGATCATGGGCATCGAAAAGCCCACCTCCGGACAGATCCTGTACAACGGAGAGGACATCACGGAGCTGTCCGTGACGGAGCGTGCCAGACGCGGCATCGGATTTGCCTTTCAGCAGCCGGTGCGCTTTAAGGGGATCGAGGTCTTCGACCTGATCCGGCTGGCCACGGGGACAAAGCTTTCCGTAAAGGACGCCTGTCAGTATCTCTCCGCAGTGGGGCTCTGCGCCCGGGACTATATCAACCGGGAGGTCAGCGGGAGTCTCTCCGGCGGAGAGCTGAAGCGCATCGAGATCGCCACGGTGCTGGCGAAAAAGCCGCAGCTGGCGGTGTTTGACGAGCCCGAGGCCGGGATCGACCTCTGGAGCTTCCAGAACCTCATCGAAGTGTTTGAGGGGATGCGGGCCAACATCCAGGGGAGCTCCATCCTTATCATTTCCCATCAGGAGCGGATCTTAAGCATCGCGGATGAGATCGTGGTGATCCGGGACGGTCAGCTGGCCCTGCACGGGCCCAAAGAGGAGATCCTGCCCACCCTTCTGGGGACGGACTCCGCGGTCCCTGACTGCAAGATGGGTACGGTAACGAAAGGAGAGACGGCAGAATGAAGCCTTTAGACGAGATCCAGAAAAGACTCCTTTCCGAAGTGGCGGGACTCCATGCGATCCCGGAGGGCGCCTACAATATCCGGGCCAACGGAACCAGCGCGGGACGCGCCTCCACGGCCAATATCGAGATCATCCCCCGGGAGGACGGCAAGGGCCTGACCATCAAGGTAAAGCCCGGTACGAAGAATGAGAGCATCCACATCCCCGTGGTCATGACCCAGAGCGGATTAAAGGAAGTGGTGTACAACGATTTCTACATCGGAGAGGGAGCGGATGTCTTCATCGTGGCCGGATGCGGCATCGACAACTGCGGTCCCCAGGACTCCGAGCATGACGGCATCCACCGGTTCTATGTGGGAAAGGGTGCAAAGGTCCGGTATGTGGAAAAGCACTACGGATCCGGTGACGGAAGAGGAAAGCGGATCCTAAATCCCGGAACGGAGGTCTACCAGGAAGAGGACAGCTCCGTGGAGATGGAGATGGTCCAGATCAAGGGGGTGGATGACACCAACCGGGTGACGAAGGCGGAGCTGGCAAAGGGCGCCAGGCTGGTGGTCCGGGAGAGGCTCATGACCCATGGGGACCAGAAGGCCCTCAGCACCTACACCGTGGAGATGAACGGGGAAGGCTCCAGCTCGGATGTGGTCTCCAGATCCGTGGCCCGGGACAATTCCTATCAGAAGTTCGATGCGGTCCTCACCGGAAACGCGCCCTGCACGGGCCATACGGAATGCGACGCCATCATCATGGACAACGGACGGATCCTGGCGGTGCCGGGTCTGGAGGCCAACGATGTGGATGCGGCGCTGGTGCATGAGGCTGCCATCGGAAAGATCGCGGGAGATCAGATCATCAAGCTCATGACCCTGGGACTTACCGAGAGCGAGGCGGAAGAGCAGATTGTAAACGGGTTTTTGAAATGAAGATATTGTCTTTTCTCTCAATCAGTATCTTTCTTGGATTCGGATTGGCGATGGATGCGTTTTCGGTGTCCGTCGCCAATGGTTTTGCACACCCGCGTCTGGACCGGCTTCAGAAGATCCGGATCGCGGGCTGCTTTGCGTTTTTCCAGTTTCTGATGCCCATGGCCGGCTGGTTTTGCGTGCACACGGTGGCTGAGCATTTTACCGTCTTTCAGAAATTCATCCCCTGGATCGCACTGGGGCTTCTGGGATATATCGGCGGGAAGATGATCCTGGAGGCGCTGCGGGGCTATCCGGAAAAAAAGGACAGCCCGGAAGAGCGCTGCGAGCAGGCGGAGTGCTGTGGGAAGTGTACCTACCGCATCGGCACCGCAACCCTCCTGACCCAGGGGGTGGCCACCTCCATCGACGCCCTCTCCGTGGGCTTTACCATCTCGGAGTACGGGACGCTGCAGGCCTTTGAGGCATCCCTCATCATCGCTGCGGTGACCTATGTCCTCTGTGCGCTGGGCCTGCGGTTCGGGATCCGTTTCGGCAAACATCTGTCGAACCGTGCCACTCTGGCAGGGGGCTGCGTCCTGATCCTCATCGGACTGGAGATCTTTGTAAAGGGAGTCGTATTCGGGTGATCTCCTGACGATTTTGATCGTTTTCGGTGGATTTTTTTCGAAAAACCGTGTATGGTAGAACAAGTGGTTTCACTAACCAACATACATCATCTATGGAGGGCTTGATATGAGCACAAATTTGGATCTGAAGGGTCAGGTAGCCGTGGTCACCGGATGCTCCACCGGACTTGGGGTACAGATGGCGAAGGCGCTGGCCGGACAGGGTGCGAACATCGTCGCACTGGCACGCAGAAAGAACCTGATCGATGAGGTGGCGGCGGAGATCACAAAGGAATTCGGCGTGAAGGCCATCGGTGTCGCCTGTGACATCACCGACACCGAGAGGGTAAACAGCGCCATCGACGAGATCCTGAAGGAGTTCGGACGCATCGATATCCTGGTCAACAATGCCGGGACCGGTGGCGTGACCCCTGCAGAGGATGTGCCGGACGAGATGTTCCTGAACGAGATCAACATCGACCTGACCGGTACCTTCAAAATGGCCAGAGCTGTGGCCAAGAAGGCCATGATCCCCGCAAAATACGGGCGCATCATCAACATCGCTTCCATGTACGGCATGGTGGGCAACAAGATCATGGGCTCCGCACCCTATCATGCGGCAAAGGGCGGCGTGGTGAACCTCACCAGAGCGCTGGCCGCAGAGTGGGGCAAATACAGCATCACCGTGAACGCCATCTGCCCGGGCTATTTCTATACGCCGCTGACCAAGGAGACCCTGGACAGCGAGTTCTTCCAGGCAAACGCAAAGACCATGATCCCCTTAGAGCGCTACGGCAACGAGGGCGAGCTGGACAGTGCGGCTGTTTTCCTGGCGGCACCGGCCTCCACCTATGTCACCGGAGTCATCCTTCCCGTGGACGGCGGCTACACCTGCATGTAAGCTCTTTTGTGCAATAGTGCCACAAAAGGGCTGTTGTCAGACCATTATTTCTATCCTCCGCATATTTTCTTTCCGCGGGATCTATCGTAAGATAGAACGTGGAACGGAAGATGCGGAGGATTGTTTTTATGGATTTCTTTTCTGTGATCGCCCTGCTGGGCGGTGTGGGATGCTTTTTATTCGGAATGAGCCTCATGGGGACCAACCTGACCGGACTGGCGGGGTCCTCCCTGGAGCGTGTGCTGGAGCGCATGACCACGGGCAAGAGCAAGGGAGCCGGATATGTGAAGGGCTGGGGACTGGGCACGGCGGTGACGGCGGTGATCCAGAGCTCCGCGGCCACCACCATCATGCTCATCGGCTTCGTCAATGCCGGGATCATGAAGCTGCTTCAGGCCGTGCCCGTGATGATGGGCGCCAATGTGGGCAGCACGGTGACCGCACAGATCCTGCGTCTCGGCGACTTAAGCTCCGATCAGTGGTTCTTCCGGCTCCTGAAGCCTTCTTCCTTTGCCCCCATGCTGGTGGGCGTCGGTGCGTTTCTGTACCTGTTTTCCAAAAAGAAAAAGGTCCGGGATACCGCCGGAATCTTTGTGGGACTGGGGCTTTTGTTCTACGGAATGAGTATGATGGAGCAGGTCTTTGAGCC
>JAFYFY010000101.1 GCA_017543485.1 Lachnospiraceae bacterium
AACATGGATCTGATGCTGATACTGGGCAGCGGCGCCGCGGGGAAGATGACTGTGGGACAGGAGCTGATGAAGATCACGGATTTTCGGCTGTTTCACAATCATATGATGATCGAGCCGGTGCTGGAGGTATTCGGCGGGTTTCAGGGGGCTTTGATCTCCAAGCTTCGGGACGAGATCTTTGACGAGTTTCTGAAGACCGAATACCAGGGGCTGATCTTCACTTATATGATGGCCTTTGACATGCCTTCGGAGTGGGACTTCATCCGGAGTCTTTCCGCAAAGTTCGAGGCCACGGGGGGCACCGTGTACTATGTGGAGCTGGTGGCCGACCAGCAGGAGCGCCTCAGGAGGAACCGTACGGAAAACCGCCTGCAGAACAAGGCCTCCAAAAGGGATCTCGACCTGTCGGACAACCGGCTTCGGAACGAGGACGCGCATTACCGCCTCGTGAGCTACGACGGGGAGATCCCGTATGAAAACTATATCAAGATCGACAATACCCACATGGAACCCGATGTCTGTGCCAAAAAGATCAAGGAGCACTTTCACCTGCCGGACAAAAGCGTCAGTGAGCTGATGAGAAGGGTCCGACTGCAGGAAGTTCCGGAGGAGGAGATCCCCGAGCTGTATGACATGCAGATCAGGAGCTTTTTACCTTTATACGAGAAATACCATGATGAGGGATCGCCGGCCATCGAATCCATCGAGCGGGTGCGCAGAAGATTTGCGGTGGAAAACAGGACCTATTATTTCATCATGAAGGATGGCGCGAGAGTGGGGGCCGTCAATATCGGGCATAACGATCCGAATGAGAAAAAGATCGCCTTTATCAGTCCCATCTTTATCCTCCCGGAATTCCAAAACCGCGGGATCGGGTACGCTGCCATCCGGAAGGCGTTTGAGACGCTGCCGGAGGTGACCTGCTGGAAGCTGGAAACGATTCTGCAGGAGCCGGCCAACTGCCATCTGTACGAAAAATGCGGATTTGTGAGAGTCGGCGCGGAAAAGCCCGTGAATGACAGGATGACGCTCATCGATTACGAATTCCGGAAAAAATGACACCCGCAATCTTGTGCTTTTGCCTGCAGTTTTGTATAATGGCTGTATGTGGGGTTTTTACAGCCCCGATACCGCATGGGGAGAGGGTAAATGAAATTTGTAAAGTGGGAGGATCTAAGGAGCGGAATGCGCCTTGCGCGCCCGATTTACAACAAAAACGGGGTGCTGCTCTTCGAACGGGATTCAAGACTGTCATCGGCTACCATCGAAAGCGTCAAAAATTTCGGGCTGCTGGGGATCTACATCCTGGAGCCTGCGGAGCCTCTTCCGCCCATGTCCGAGGAAGACCTGGAGTTCGAACGGTTCGAGATCAAGATGGTCTCCTCGATCCAGGCGGAGATCGAAAAAGTACTTTCCACGAAACATCAAAAAAGTCTTCCGACCATCGTCAGCCAGATCATCCGCGCATACGGACATCTGGACGGCAAGGTTCATCTGTACCAGAACCTGCGAAGCCGTGACGATTACGTCTACAGACATATGTTTAACACGGCGATCCTGTGTGCCATGATCGCCAGTAAGATGAATGTATCGGTGGATGACAGGCTGCAGGTCGTCAGCGCAGCGCTGATCCACGACATCGGAGCGGTGAAGTCCCAGAGCCCGGCGGTGTATGGCGCGGTAGAGGACAGATCGGTGCAGGATGCCTTTTACGGGGAGCTTCTCAGGGGATGCGAGATCCTGGAGGAGAGCTTCGGAACGGACGGGATCGTTTACCGCAGGATCTGCCAGCAGGCCATCCGGGCCCAGATGGAGGCCGACCACGGCGAGGTGAACACGAAGGCCAAGATGATCACGGGAGCAAAGATCCTGATGGTGGCCGGGAAGTTCGATAGACTGACGGCCATGAGCCTGAACGGACAGAGTGAATCCGAGGTGCGGGCGGTGCAGGAGTTCCTGGATCACCCGGAGTTCTACGATCCCGCAGTGGTGAAGGCTCTGATCGATTCCATCTACGTGGTTTTCCCCGGGGTGAGTGTGGAGCTGAACACCGGAGAAAAGGCGCTGGTGATCTCGGAGAATCCGGAAAACATCCTGCAGCCCACGGTGCTTTCCTTCCGGGACAATTCCATCCTGGATCTGAGCCTTCCCGGCAATTCGGACATCCGGATCAAGGACGTGATGAAGACGCTGGACAACCGCTATATCATGAATACGGAAAAGCTGGACGCCGTAGGGGTACCCGGAGCGGTCGCACCGCAGGGTTAATGATTTTTCGCGAAAAGTGAAAAACACGAGGAGGGAGCTATGCTGAACATTGAAGAACTGATGACCAAAGCAAAGGAAATGGGAGCCAGTGACGTACACATTACCGTTGGTATCCCGCCGAAATTCCGTATCAACGGAAACCTCATCACCATGGAAGAGTATCCCAGGATGATGCCCGCGGATACGCTGGATGTTTGCATGAACATCATGACGGATCAGCAGCGCCAGAAATTCGAGGAGAAGGGTGAGTACGATATGTCCTTTTCCATCCCGCAGCTTGGCCGTTATCGTCTGAATGTGTTCAAACAAAGAGGCAGCGCCGCCATGGCATTCCGTCTGGTGGCATCCCAGGTGCCCGCACCCGAGAAGCTGGGCATCCCCAGTTCCGTCATTGACCTGTATGAGAGAAAAAGAGGACTGATCCTGGTGACGGGACCTACCGGAAGCGGTAAGTCCACCTCCCTGGCAGCCATCATCGACAAGATCAACAATAACCGCGATGCTCACGTCATCACCCTGGAGGATCCCATCGAGTACCTGCATCAGCACAAGATGTCCATGGTCAACCAGAGAGAGATCGGACTGGACTCCGAGAACTATGCGAATGCCCTTCGTGCAGCCCTTCGTGAAGACCCCGATGTCATCCTCGTGGGAGAGATGCGTGACTTCGAGACCATCAGCGTCGCCATCACCGCAGCCGAGACCGGGCACCTGGTGCTTTCCACCCTGCACACCATCGGCGCAGCCAGCACCGTGGACCGTGTGGTGGACGTCTTCCCGCCTCACCAGCAGCAGCAGATCCGCGTGCAGCTGGCAAACGTCCTGGAAGCAGTTATTTCCCAGCAGCTGATCCCCACCGCGGACGGAATGGGACGTGTGGCAGCCTTCGAAGTGCTCCATGCAAACCACGCCGTGAGAAACCTCATCCGTGAGGGCAAGTCCCACCAGCTTACCTCCGTCATGCAGACGAACCGCAAGGCCGGCATGATCACCATGGACGAGTCTATCCTGCAGCACTACTACGATGGAAAGATCGACCGTGAGCAGGCCATCAACTTTGCCCAGGATCCGGAAGGCATGGAGATGAAGATCTGATCGGAAGGAAGAATAAGTTTTACAGGGAGACGGAGCGGTCCGTCTCCCTTTTTTGTGGGTGCGGCATGTGATAGAATGAGAAGGAACGGTGGAGAGCCGGGGACTTTTGCGGTGCCTGGGGGGCCCGGAATCTTATGTGGTACAGGAAAAAGAGGAGGTAAGAGATGGAGATCATCAGTTCCTACAGAGACAGGGACGACCTGCGGGCGTCCTTTAACGACCTGGCAGTCCGGACCTTCGGGCTCAGCTTCGAAGACTGGTACCAAAACGGATTCTGGAAGGAGAATTACAATCCCTATTCCATGGTGGAGGACGGGAAGGTCGTGTCCAATGTCTCGGTGAACCAGTGCGATATGAACTTCCAGGGGGAGACGGTGCGGCTGATCCAGCTTGGCACCATCATGACGGACCCGGATCACCGCGGAAAAGGATACGCCCGGAAGCTCATGGAGCGCGTGATCTCCGATTACTTCGGAAGAGTGGACGGCATTTACCTGTTTGCCAACGACTCCGTGCTGGGGTTTTACCCGAAATTCGGATTCCGGACGGCGAAGGAATATCAGTATGCCAAAGAGGTCACCGGGGCTGCATCTGCCGGCACCGTCCCCAAAGCCGAGCCCGTTCCCATGAGCGAGCCGCAGGACTGGGAAAAGATGAAGCGGATCCTGGCCGAAAAGCCCCAGAACAGCGCCATGTATATGGTGGGAAACACAGGGCTTTATATGTTCTACCTCTCCCAGTTTATGCAGGAGAATGTCTATTACATCCCCGGATGCGACAGCTATGCCATCGCAGAGCCTGAAGGGGAGACCCTGGTGCTCCACACCATCATCGGCGAAGGCTCCGTGGATGATGTGGTCGCCTCCTTCGGGGAGGGGATCCGCAAGGTCATCCTGTGCTTCACCCCCCGGGACCCTTCCAGTTTCGAAAAAGAAGAGCTGCACGAGGAAGACACCACCCTTTTCGTCCAGGGCCGCTTTTTCGACGCCCATCCCGACGCCGCCTTCATGTTCCAGTCCATCACCCACGCATGACAGTGGGGAACCGTCCCTGACACCCAGGAACCGTCCCCGACTTTCATCGGGACTCGCCCGGCAGGCGAGGAGACTTGAAAGCTGCGTTATGGTACAGGGGCTTTGGAGGGGGTATCATAAGCCCATAGACAAAACGCGAAAGGAGTTCGGATATGGAACTTGGAAAAAAGATCAGACAGCTTCGTTTTCAGGCGAAGCTGACACAGGAACAGCTGGCGGAGAAACTGGGGATCGGTGCACAGTCTGTGTCAAAGTGGGAAAACGGTGCCACGATGCCGGATATCTCCACGCTGCCGCTGCTGGCGGAAGTGTTTGGCGTCACCATCGATGATCTGTTTGATCTGACGGTGGAGCAGCGCTTCAACCGCATCGAGAACCGCATGGATCTGGAGGATGAGCTCCCGCAGGGCGTGTTTCTGGAGTATGAGGAGTTCCTGAAGGCACAATGTGCGGATGAGACCCACAAGAAGCGGGCGACGGAGCTGATGGCCTATCTGTACTGGCACCGGATGGAAATGTTTGCAAAGAAGGCGAGTCGCTATGCGAAGGAGGCGGTGCGTACTTCGCCCGGGGAAAAGGGATGCCAGTGGATCCTGCAGAAAGCACAGGGGCATGCGGTCTGGGACTGGAACATCGCCAACCACACGGGAGCCATTGATTTCTACAGGGATCTGGTGGAAAAGAATCCGGAGGAGAGACTGCCGTATTTCTACCTGCTGGACAACCTGATCGCCGATCACCGCACCAAAGAGGCGGAAAAGTACCTGGACAGGTTGTGCCGGCTGAAGGATACAAGACCGATCCTGAACCAGGTATACCGGGCACATATCGCACTGGCGCGGTTTGATGAAAAGACGGCGGATGGGATCATCGAAGAACTGCTTCGGGAACATCCGGAAGACTCCACCTGCCTCTTTGAGGCGGCGCAGTATTATGCGGAAAAGTGCGATTACCAAAAGAGTATCGAGCTCTATGAGCAGTCCTTTGAAAAAACGCCCCGCAGGCCCAGGTTCCAGGATGAACTGATGGGAATCCGGGATATCTACGTGATCCTCGGAGAGTATCAAAAGGCGGCGGAGACCTGCGGCCGGATCATCGAACTCCTGCAGACAGAGTGGAACATCACGGAAGGGGATGAGCTGAAGGCCCTGCGGGAAAAGAAGGCAGAGCTGGAGGCCATGGCCGGGGCATAACCTTCAGGCTCTTCCGAGCTTTAGCAAAAGCGCCTCCTGAAGAACCTGGGAAAAATTGATGCCGGCTGCAATAGCGGCATCGTTCATCCATGCGGGGATGGTGAGGGTTTTTTTCACCGCACGGGAATTCAGCGTCATGCGGTAATGATCGGTATCGCAGCAGATCAGGGTTGCAAAGGCGTCTTTCCCGGTCTTGATCTCTTTCAAATCAGAGGGGACCGGGAGGCGCCTTTTGTGATCCTCAAATTCACAGAGGATGAGAGCCAGTGCATCTCTGGCCATCTCCATTCCCTCCGGGATGTCACGGCCCTGAGTGAAACAGGTCTCGATGTCGGGAAAATCAATGTAGAATCCGTTTTCTTCCTGATGGAAAATAGCAGGGTAGGCGTATTTAGACATGGTTTTCTCCTTTTATCTGATTCCTGCCGCTTTGAGTATGCTGCCTGTCAATCCGGTACCTGCCTCCTGTGAGACGTGTCTTGGCACGGGAAAATATTTTCCTGTTTTGGGGCTATACCAGATATCGTGTTTCCCGCCGGAGCGATACAGGTAACAACCGGATCTGACAAGAAGTTTTCTCAATTCGGATATTTTCACTTTCGTTACCCCTTTATTATATACGTATTAAACACGTGCGTCAATTATGGGGATGGGGGACAGTGAGGATTGGGGACGGTTCCTGGGGATCAGGAACCGTCCCCGACACCCAGGAACCGTCCCCGACACCCAGGAACCGTCCCCGACTGTCAGCGCCAGTAGGAGCGGTCGGGGCGGTAGGAGACGGCTTCGATGAGGTGGGCGGAGGTGATGAGATCGCTTCCTTCCAGGTCGGCGATGGTGCGGGCGACACGGAGGGTGCGGTGGTAGGAGCGGGCGCTCATCCCCAGCTTTTCGTAGATGGTCTGGAGGTAGGCGGACTCCGCATCCCCCAGGGCGCAGTATCGTTCGATGGCGGTGGAGGGGAGCTCGGCGTTGAAGCGGTAGGGAGTGCCGCGGTAGCGGTCCGACTGGATCTGCCTGGCGGCGATGACCTTCTCCCGCATCTGTGCGCTGGTTTCACCGGAGGAGGGGGCTTTGGATGTGATCTCGGAGAGCTCCACGGCCTTTAGTTCCACGCACAGGTCGATGCGGTCCAGGATGGGGCCGGAGACCTTGCCCAGGTATCTGGCCAGCTGGGGCTCGGTGCATTTGCAGCGGTTCCGGTCGGGGTAGTATCCGCAGGGGCAGGGGTTCATGGCGCATACCAGGAGAAAGTCCGCGGGGTATTCGGCGCTGTACGCGGCCCGGTCGATGCGGATGCGATGCTCCTCCAGGGGCTCCCTTAAGGCGTCGATGCTGTCTCTGGAAAACTCGGGGAGCTCATCCAGGAACAGGACGGAGCGATGGGCCAGGGTGATGGCGCCCGGCCGGGCATCCCGTCCGCCGCCGATGAGGGCTGCCCGGGAGACGGAGTGATGGGGCGCCTGAAAGCGGCGCTCCCGGATGAGACTCTCGCCGGGGGAGAGCTTTCCGGCGACGCTGTAGATGGAGGTGACCTCCAGGGCTTCGTCCGTGCCCAGGGGCGGAAGGATCCCCGGCATCCGTTTGGCCAGCATGGACTTTCCGGCGCCGGGAGGGCCGGTCATCAGGAGAGAGTGGAATCCTGCCGCACTGATGAGGGCGGCTCTCTTGGCAATCTGCTGGCCCCGGACTTCGGAAAAATCAGGGATGCCCTGATGCCTTGTAGATGCAACATCGTCCTCTTTCGGAGGCGCCTGCGCCGGGATCGCCTCTTCCCCCGCACCCTGCAGGAAGTGCAGCACCTGCAGGATGTCCTCCGCTCCCCGGACCTTCATCTCCGGAACAACGCTTCCTTCCGCTGCATTCTGAGCCGGGACGATGCATTCCCGGATCCCTCTGGCGGCGGCATCCCGGAGAATGGGAAGCGTCCCCCGGACGGGCTTGATCTCTCCGGAAAGGCCCAGCTCCCCAAGGAAAAGCATCCCTTCCGCAGCCTCCGGCGGAAAATATTCCAGAGCCTGCAGGAGTCCCACGGCGATGGGCAGGTCATAAGCAGCGCCGTCCTTGTGCAGCTCGGCGGGGGAGAGGTTGATGGTGATGTGGCTGGCGGGAACCTCCAGTCCCACGTTTCGAAGGGCGGCCCACACCCGCTCTCTGGACTCCCGTACTTCGCTCCCCAGGGATCCCACCATGGAGACCATGGGCATCCCGGAACTGATATCGATCTCGGCCCGGACCGGGATCGCTTTCAGGCCCTGCAGGGCGTATGTCTGTATCTCACTGTACATCTTTTCCTCCTTTTCATTCAAACACATGGATCTCCAAAACAGGGTGAACAGAGCAACGTGCCATTGATCTGTGCCCCTGTGCACTGACCTTTGGTGCGAAAACAGGTCCCTCACACACTTCTGCAAAACTGCCCCGGGCTCACCTGCACCGCGTACCCCTCCAGGGTCAGCTGGGTGAGGAGGAGCTGAACCTGCATCGCGGTGAAATCCCCGGGCAAAAGCGGCAGGAGCTCCTCCGCACTTTTGGGTGTCAGCTCCAGAACCCGCAGAACCTGCAGCGCCTCGGGATCCAGATTCGGCGCATCGGCGGCTTCTTTTCCGGTAAAGCGCTTTCGCCTGGCCCGAAGGGCCTCGGGGACCCGGGAGGGGATGACGGCAGATGCGGCAGTCCCGGACGCCACCGGCCTCTCCGCACAAAGTGTTCCCAGCTCCCGCAGGAAAATCTCC
>JAFYFY010000102.1 GCA_017543485.1 Lachnospiraceae bacterium
CCGGCTTGGGGTCATGGGCAAACTGGACATTGGGGCCGCCGATGACGCCGATGTGCTCCACGATCTTGTAGGCCTGCTCCTGCAGACGCTTCTGGACCTCTTCGGAGATGGTGAGCATGGGAGCGGTGCAGAAGGAGTCGCCGGTGTGGACGCCCATGGGATCCACATTCTCGATAAAGCAGACGGTGATCATCTTGCCATCCTTGTCCCGGACCACTTCCAGCTCCAGCTCTTCCCAGCCCAGCACGCATTCCTCCACCAGCACCTGGTGGACCAGGGACGCCTGAAGGCCTCTGGCACAGACCGTGGACAGCTCCTCCCGGTTATAGACCATACCGCCGCCGGCGCCGCCCATGGTGTAGGCGGGGCGAAGCACCACGGGATATCCAAGATCGTCCGCGATCTTAAGTGCCTCATCCACACTGTAGGCCACTTCGGAGCGGGCCATCTCGATGCCCAGGCTGTTCATGGTGTTCTTGAATTCCACCCGGTCCTCGCCGCGCTCGATGGCGTCCACCTGGACACCGATGACCTGCACGTTGTATTTGTCCAGGACACCGGCCTTGTAAAGTTCCGAACAAAGATTGAGCCCGGACTGCCCTCCCAGATTCGGAAGCAGGGCATCAGGGCGCTCTTTTGCGATGATCTCTTCAAGTCTGTGTACATTCAGGGGTTCGATATACGTGACATCCGCCATACCGGGATCGGTCATGATGGTGGCGGGATTGGAATTGACAAGGACGATCTCGTAACCGAGGCTGCGAAGTGCCTTGCACGCCTGGGTGCCGGAATAGTCAAACTCACAGGCCTGGCCGATGATGATGGGACCGGAGCCAATGATCAGGACCTTGTGGATATCGGTTCTTGCTGGCATGTTGATTCCTCCTGAAATTTCGAATTTAAATACACTCCGATAAATGATTATAGTCAGTAACAGGCGTTGTGAAAAGAGAAAAGTTGTCAAACCGGGGAGAAAATCATCGGGTCCGCACCGGAAGTGTCATCTGGAAGGATGTGCGGTTTCGTGGTACAATGGTGCGGTATGGGCAGACGCATGCAAGGGAAGGTCTGCCCAGGGAGAGAGGTGCCCCATGCAGCAGCCCCTGATCGCCTATGTGGACGGCAGTTTCCAGGAATCCATCGGAACCTACGCCTTCGGATGTGTGTTTATCCAGCCGGAGGGTGTGATCAGTGTGGCCTTCGGAAACGGAAACAACCCGGAATCCGCAAAGCAGCGAAATGTCACCGGGGAGATGCTGGGGGCCATGTATGCCGTCCAATGCGCCAGAAAAAGTGGATATTCCGCCATCGAGATCTACTATGACTATTCCGGCATCGAGTGCTGGGTGACGGGGGCCTGGAAGAGCAAGAACGATCTGACGAAGAAATACGCGGCTTCCATGCGGGAATGGGGACAGAGCATCCGGATCACGTTCCATAAGGTCCCTGCCCATTCCCATGTGGAGTACAATGAACTGGCGGACAAGCTGGCCAAACGGGGACTCACGGAAGGAAACGGGATCCCCCCCATCCGCCGCATCGACGAGATGGAGCTGTTTGACGGAGTGTAAAGTATGGAAAGCTGCAGGATCAACAAATATCTGGCAGAGTGCGGCGTGTGCTCCAGACGGGAGGCGGACAGCCTGGTGCAGACCGGGAGAGTTACCGTGAACGGCGCGGCGGCGGTGCCCGGGATGAAGGTCACGGGGGAGGAGACCATCTGTGTGGACGGCGCCCCTGTAGCAGGGCGGCAGGAGAAGGTCCTCTATGCCTTTTATAAACCGGTGGGGGTCACCTGTTCGGAAAAGGATGCCCACGCCGAGCATCTGGTGACGGAGTACTTTGCGGATCTGCCCCAGCGCCTGACCTATGCGGGGCGCCTGGACAAGGATTCCGAGGGACTGCTCCTGATGACGGACGACGGAGATCTGATCCAGAGCATGATGAAGGGGGCCATGCGCCACGAAAAGGAGTATGTGGTCACCATCCGGGAAGAGCTGACACCGGAGCTCATCGGAAAGTTAGAGCACGGCGTCTATCTGCCGGACCTGGGGGTAAAGACCAGACCCTGCAGAGTGAAACGCCGGGGAGAGCGGGAGTTTTCCATGATCCTCACCCAGGGGCTGAACCGCCAGATCCGCCGGATGTGCAAAGCCTGCGGTGCCCATGTGGTGAGTCTGAAGCGGATCCGGGTCATGAACGTGAAGCTGGGAGACCTTCAGCCCGGGGAGAGAAGGCGGGTGGAAGGAGAAGAACTGGAGACCCTCTACCGGTCCGTGGGAAGGTAGCAAAAGAGGCGGTGCCCGGTTGGGGAAGGCCCCATGACAGATAAAGGAGAAGATCCATGACGGAAGCGGAAAAGATCGCGCGCATGAAGGAGCTGACCGCTCTTTTGCAGAGTGCCTCCAGAGCCTATTATGCTCAGGACCGCGAGATCATGAGCAATTTCGAATACGACAGGCTCTATGATGAACTGGTGCGTCTGGAGAAAGAGACGGGAGTCACCCTCTCCGGAAGCCCTACGGTGAGTGTGGGCTATGAGGCGGTGGAGGAGCTCCCCAAGGAGCGCCACGAAAGCCCCATGCTCTCTCTGGACAAGACCAAGGACCGGGAGGCCCTCAGGGACTGGTTAAACGGAAAGAGCGGGCTTCTTAGCTGGAAGCTGGACGGCCTCACCGTGGTCCTGACCTATGAAAACGGGACCCTCCAAAAAGCCGTCACCCGGGGAAACGGGGAGGTGGGAGAAGTCATCACCCCCAATGCGAAGGTCTTTACCAATGTGCCCATGAGCATCCCTTTTCCGGGAAAGCTCATCCTCCGGGGAGAGGCCGTCATCAGCTATCCGGATTTCGAGATCATCAACGCCGGGATCCCGGATGAGGGTGCGAAATATAAGAACCCGAGAAATCTGTGCAGCGGCAGCGTCAGACAGTTGGACAGCAGCGTCACGGCCTCCAGAAAGGTGCGGTTCATCGCCTTCAGTCTGGTGAGCGCAGAGATGGGGGAACCTGCGGTGGAGGCAGAAAACGCCGCGCCGGATGAAAGATTTCCGGACCTGGAGAAGATGCTGGGGTCCGCGGAAGGCCGGATGTCTTTCCTGGATTCCCTGGGTTTTGAAACCGTACAGCGCATCCCGGTGACCCCGGATACCATCCTGGAGGCGGTGGAGGAGTTTGCCCGGCGCATCCGGACCTACGAGATCCCTTCCGACGGGCTGGTCCTGACCTACGAGGATGTGGCCTACGGACAGTCCCTGGGTCGCACCGCGAAATTCCCGCGCCATTCCATCGCTTTCAAGTGGGCGGATGAGCTGGCACAGACCACCCTTCGGGAGATGGAGTGGAGCGCCAGCCGCACGGGGCTCATCAATCCGGTGGCCATCTTTGACCCCGTGGAGCTGGAGGGCACCACGGTGAGCCGGGCCTCCGTGCACAATGTCAGTATTGTGAGGCAGTTAAAGCTGGGTATCGGTGACCGCATCACAGTCTACAAAGCCAATATGATCATCCCCCAGATCGCGGAAAACCTCACGGGTTCGGATTCCCTGCGGATCCCGGACCGGTGTCCCGTCTGCGGGGGGGAGACCGTGATCCGCGGCACCGGGGAAGCCGAAAACGACTCCCTGAGTCTGTATTGCACGAATCCCCGCTGCGCGGCGAAACAGATCGGGTCCTTTACCCAGTTTGTGAGCCGGGATGCCATGAATGTGGACGGTCTGTCCGAAATGACCCTGGAGAAATTCATCGACTGCGGATTTATCCGGGAGTATGCGGATCTGTACCGACTGGACCGGTACAAAGACCACATCGTCCGGATAGAAGGGTTCGGGGAAAAATCCTATGCAAACCTGAAGGAGAGCATTGACCGGTCCCGGCACACCACCCTTCCGAGACTCCTCTACGGGCTGGGGATCACGGGCATCGGTGCCGCCAACGCCAAGCTTCTGTGCCGGGCCTTCGGAGATGATCTGGATGCCATCCGCAGCGCAGAAGCGGAAGACCTCTCCGCCGTGGACAAGATCGGTCCCGTTATCGCGGGCGCCGTCTGCGCCTATTTCCGGGATGCGGAAAATGCAGGGCACCTGGACGAGCTGTTAAAGGAACTGACCCTGGAGAAGACGGCAGCACCGGCGGGAGAGCAGACCCTGACGGGAATGAGCTTTGTGGTCACCGGGAGCCTGAAGGGCTTTGCCAGCCGGGAGGAGCTGAAAAAGGTCATTGAGGACCGGGGAGGCAAGGTCACGGGAAGCGTCACGGGAAAGACCGTGTGCCTCATCAACAACGATGCCGCCTCGAATTCCACAAAGAACCGGACCGCCAAGGAGCTTGGGGTCCCCATTCTTACGGAGGAGGAGTTTGTTGCAAAATACCTCGGTTAGGGGTAAACTATAACAATTCCAAGGAAAGGACGAAGTACCTATGCCTGTTAAGATTCAGAATGAACTGCCTGCCAGAAAGATCCTGGAGGAAGAAAATATCTTTGTCATGGATGAGTACCGGGCGCTGCATCAGGACATCCGGCCGTTAAAGATCCTCATCCTGAACAATATGCCGGTGAAGCAGGACACGGAGCTCCAGCTCCTGCGGGCGCTCTCCAACACGCCGCTTCAGCTGGACATCACCTTCATGAACACCAAGACCCATGTGTCCCTGAACACCTCCGCGTCCCATCTGAACAAGTTTTACTGCTGCCTGGACGATGTGCGGCATCAAAAGTTTGACGGCTTCATCATCACCGGTGCACCGGTGGAGGACATCGCCTTTGAAGAGGTGGATTACTGGGACGAGATGTGCGAGATCTTCGACTGGGCCGAGACCCATGTCACCAGCACCCTGCACATCTGCTGGGGAGCCCAGGCCGGGTTTTATCATTACTACGGCATCAACAAACGCCTCCTGCCGGAGAAGCTCTTCGGTGTCTTCGAACACCGGGTCATGAACCGGAAGGTGCCGCTGGTGCGCGGGTTTGACGATCTGTTTCTGGCCCCCCACAGCCGCCACACCGAGACTCCCACGGAGGAGATCCTGGCCTGTAAGGAACTTACCGTGTTGGCACAGTCGGATAAGGCCGGGGTGTATCTGGCCCTGGCGGAGGAGGGCAAAAAGATCTTTGTCACCGGCCATCCCGAGTATGACCGCCTGACGCTGGGAAATGAGTACTTCCGGGACCTGAACAAGGGCCTGCCCATTCAGATCCCCTGCAATTATTATCCGGGAGACGACCCGGAGCAAAAGCCCCTGCTTCAGTGGAGGTCTCACAGCAACAATCTCTACAGCAACTGGCTGGACTATTATGTGTACCAGAGTACGCCCTACGAACTGTAAGGGGCCGGTGGGATCCGGATGGCGCATCGCGCCGGCGGCCGCAGGGCGGACCACGGGAAAAGGATGACGGATGAAAGAACAGGAAGGATTCGCATATCTGGAGAACCTGGCAAAAAGCGGGATCCTGCCGGGACTTGACCGGATCCGGGAGGTGCTTCGCCGTCTGGGAGATCCGCAAAAGAGCCTGCGGTTCATCCATATTGCGGGGACCAACGGAAAAGGAAGTGTCCTGAGCTACGCGGGGAGCATGTTGCAGGCTGCGGGATACCGCGTCGGGATGTATACCTCCCCCGCGGTGTTTTCTTATTTTGAGAGATTTCGGATCTCCGGAAAGCCCATCTCCAAAGCTGCTTTTTTCCGGGAGCTGGAGATCGTAAAAGAGCAGATCGAAAAGATGCGCGGGGAGGATCAAAAGCTCCCCTCCGCCTTCGAGGCAGAGACCGCCCTGGCCCTGCACTGGTTTGCAAAGGAGCGGTGCGATATCGTCCTGATGGAAACCGGTATGGGCGGACGGGAGGATGCCACCAATGTGATCCCGGCGCCCCTGGCCTGTGTCATCACCCGCATCGGCATGGATCATGAGAAATTTCTGGGAAACACCCCGGAAAAGATCGCGGAGGCCAAGGCCGGGATCTTCAAAGCCGGTTCCCGGGCGGTGACGCTTTTGCAGACGGAAGGAAGCGAAGCGGGGCAGGGCGCAGTGATGCAGGTCCTGTCGGATGCCGCGGATAAGGCCGGAATCCCCCTGCGGGTCCTGCAGCCGGAGGAGATCACGCAGGTCCGCTACGGACTGGAGAAACAGAGCTTTCGCATGGCGCCCTACGGGAAGCTGGAGATCTCAAAGGGAGGCATCTGTCAGATCTCCAATGCGGCATTGGCGGTGCTGGCCGGGGAGGAAGCCTGCATAAGCGATGCGGCGCGAAGGACAGATGCGTCATATCACGCGGATGCAGGCGCAGAATCAGACGGATCTGCGGAGGGCAAGTGCATGGAGAAGCCCCTGCGGGTTTCCCCGGAGGCGGTGCGGAGCGGACTGAAGCAGGCATCCTGGCCCGGCAGGTTCGAGATCCTCTCCCGAAAGCCCCTGCTCATCGTCGACGGCGCCCACAATCCAAACGGTGCCGCGCAGCTGGCCCGGACCATCCGGGAATGCCTTCCGGGAAAGCGCATCGTGTGCATTTTCGGGATGCTGCGGGATAAGGACTGCGAAGAGGTGTGCCGGATCATGGCCCCCTGCGGGTCCCTGTTTTTCACCGTGACGCCCCGGCTAGACCCCATGACGGTGCCCGTTTCGGGGCAGGAGCGGACCGATACGCATCCCCGTGCGCTTCCTGCTTTGGAGCTTGCGGCGCTGATGATGCGGCATAACCCCCATGTCACCGCCGCCGACAGCGTTCCGGAGGCCCTGGAGATGGCACGGATGATGACGGCGAAAGAGGATGTCATTCTGGCTTTCGGCTCCCTGACTTTTCTGGGTGAGCTCAGCCGGACAGTAAGAGGAAAATGATCATGGATCAGGAAAAGATCAGACAGGCCGTCAGCCTTCTCATCGAAGGCATCGGCGAAGACGGGAGCAGAGAGGGACTTCGGGAGACCCCGGAGCGCATCGCCCGGATGTATGAAGAGATCTGCGGCGGCTATGCCCAGAGCCCCGAGGAGGTGCTGAGCAAGACCTTCACGGTGGAACACAACGAGCCCGTCATCGTGCGGGATATCACCTTCTACTCCCTGTGCGAGCACCATATGCTGCCCTTTTTCGGAAAAGTGCATATCGCCTACATTCCCAACGGAAAAGTCGTAGGGCTGAGCAAGCTGGCCAGATGCGTGGAGGTCTACGCGAGACGCCTGCAGATCCAGGAGAACATGACCGGGCAGATCGCGGATGCCATCATGGAGGTGCTAAAGCCTCAGGGCGTGATGGTGGTGGTGGAAGCGGAGCACCTTTGTATGTCCATGCGGGGGGTCCAAAAGCCCGGCAGCCGTACGGAGACCTATGCGGTCCGGGGTGTGTTTGAGCAGCAGCCCGGCATGCAGAACCGGTTCCTGCAGCTGCTGACGAAAATGTGACGGGAGTCTGCCGCCATGAAGATCGGAAAGGTACAATTTGACGATCCCCATCGCACTTATGTCTGCGGGATCCTGAACGTGACGCCGGATTCCTTTTCGGACGGCGGAAAATGGAATGCGCCGGACAGGGCGCTCTTTCGGGCACAGGAGATGATCCGGGAGGGTGCGGACCTTCTGGATATCGGCGGAGAGTCCACGAGGCCCGGTTTTGAGGCAGTGCCCGCCGGGGAGGAGATCGAACGCGTGGTACCGGTGATCGAGGCCGTGAAGGCGCGGTTTGATATCCCGGTCTCTTTGGACACCATGAAGAGCGAGACCGCCCGAGCCGGATTACAGGCCGGTGCGGATGCGATAAACGACATCTGGGGATTCCAAAAGGACCCCGAGCTGGCCGCTTTGACGGCGCAGTTCGGTGCAGCCTGTATCTTAAACCACCACGGGAACCTGCACCGGGATACCCTGGCCACGGAGAGTCCGAAGGAGCTTCGAAAAACGGATGAAGTCATGCTGACCCTTTTGGACGATCTGGCACAGTCCGCAAAGATCGCACAGGAAGCCGGCGTAAGTCCGGACCGGATCCTGCTGGATCCCGGCATCGGATTCGGGAAAACCCAGGAGGAAAATCTGTTGATCCTGCGGAAGCTGGAGGATCTGCACGCATTGGGCTTCCCTGTCTTTCTGGGCTGCAGCCGAAAGAGCGTCATCGGAAATGCACTGGATCTGCCTGCAGACGAAAGACTGGAGGGGACCCTGGCCACTTCCGTTCTGGCGGTGACAAAAAAGGTGCGGTTTGTCCGGGTGCATGATGTGCAGGCAAATGTGAGAGTGATCAAAATGACTGAGGCGATCCTGTATGGATGATATCCTGAAGATCTCGGAGCTTCGGGTCTTTGCGTACCATGGCGTGCGCGAAGCCGAGAAGATCTCCGGGCAGAATTTTTATCTGAATCTGGA
>JAFYFY010000103.1 GCA_017543485.1 Lachnospiraceae bacterium
AAAGGCACCGCATCCTATGACAACTTCAGCCGGGCCTGTGTGCATGCACTGGAGTTCGGAGCGCTTTCCGGAGCGGGGACGGGATGCGATGAGGTGCTGAAGGAACACGGAGAGTGCATCATCTCCGAGAAAGCGATCAAAAAACTGGGAGGGTAAGGATCCATGAGATGTCCCAATTGCGGAGCCGATCTGCGATTTGATCCGGAAAAACAGCGTCTGATCTGCGATTATTGCGGATCGGATTTTGACCCTGCGCAGTTCTCAGAAAGCGATGCCACGGTTTCTCAGGAGCAGGAGGGCTTTTCCTCCGCCCATGCCGAGGCGGTGCAGGAGGGGACGGTCTCCCCGGAGGAAAACCCGGGGTATGAGACCTATGCCACCTATATCTATACCTGCCCCCAGTGCGGCGGTGAGCTCATCAGCGAGGAAAATACGGCAGCCACCTTCTGCAGCTTCTGCGGAGCCTCCACCATCCTGGAGGGCCGTCTTTCCGAGGAACGAAGGCCCGATTACATCATCCCCTTTGCCAAGAGCAGGGAGGATTGCGAGGCGGCATATCAGAAGCTTTTAAAACGCTCCCTATTCGCCCCTAAGTTTATGCGGACGGAGCAGACAGTGGAGCGCTTCCGAGGGATCTATATGCCCTACTGGATCTATTCTTTTGACAAGGACGGAGATGTGAGCGTCCGGGGAACCACCACCAGCAGGCGGGGGGACTATCTCATCACCAAGCACTACAATATCGAAGCCCACGTAAACAGCCGGTATGAGGGGATCTCCTATGACGCATCCTCCTCCTTTTCGGATTCCCTGAGCAGCGCCATCGCCCCCTATGACACGACGCAGAAAACGCCCTTTGAGCCTGCCTATCTCAGCGGGTTCTATGCGGACACCGGGGATGTGGACGCGGCGGTTTATCAGGACAATGCACGGCTTATGGTGCAGGCGGATGCCCTGTCGAAGCTCACCTCCAATCCGGCCTACCGGAAATATACCATCTCCGCAAAGGGTACGGAAATGGCGCCGGACCATGAAAAGTCGGAGCTGGGGATGTTCCCGGTGTGGTTCCTCTCCTGCCGGAGCGGGGACCGGATCAGTTATGCGGTGGTGAACGGGCAGACCGGAAAAGCGGCTGCGGATATCCCCATCGACTTCGGAAAATACCTCATTGGATCTTTGATCCTGGCAGTGCCACTGTTCGTGCTGATGAATCTGTTCCTCACCATAAGACCCCAGCCTGTTCTCATTCTGGGGGTGATCCTGGCGGTGATCAGTCTCATCATCTCCAATTCGCAGTTAAACCGCATCTATGCCAGAGAGCATGGTCTGGATGACGAAGGGCTCCAGTATGCGGCGCAGAAAAACGGAGGAGAAGCCCCCGAGATCACGGTAAAGGGAAGCACCGGGGAGACGGTGAAGACGGTATCCGCAAACCGCGGGATCCGCATCGCCATCGGTGTGGTCCTCATCATTCTGAGTCTCATCGTCCTGAACGGGGCAGCCATCCCGGTGATCTGCCTCATCGCCGGTTTCTTTTTCCGAAAGGACGGAGGCGGCACCAAGGTGGTGAAGACGAAGAGCGTAAAGCCCGCAGCGAAGATGGAGTTCGGGAAGAAGCTCCCGGTGCTCCTGAAACCCCTTATCGGGATCCTGGTGGCGGCCTTTGTCCTCATCTGGAATCCGGTGCAGGATCTGTATTATTACATCGGAGCGGCGGCCTGCATGGTGTGTGTGGTGATCTCTTTCCTGGATATCGTGAAGGACCACAATCGGCTGACCCTTCGAAAGCTTCCTCAGTTTAACAAGAGAGGAGGCGATCAGTATGTATAGAAGATATCTGACACTTCTGTCATGCGTGGCGCTCCTGCTTTTTGTCCTGCCCATCCGGGCAGCGGCAGTGTCCGTATCCTCCGAGGATTACGCGGACGAGGAACAGAACACCATCCGGATCACCAACCCCGATACGGGATATGTGCTGTATGTGCAGGATGATGCGGATCTGGTGGACCGGTCCGATACCCGGGCCATCGTGGAGAAGATGTACGAGGTCACCGCATACGGCGGCGCGGCCTTTGTGACCACGGATTCCAATCCGAACTCTGCGGAGTATTATGCGGAGTCCTGCTTTGACAAGTACTACGGCAGCGGAAGCGGCATGGTCTTTCTCATCGATATGAGCAATCGGGAACTGATGATCACCACCGACGGCGCGATCGAACGGACCATCACCAAATCCGTGAACTACACCATCACGGACAATACCTATACCTACGCTTCCAAGGGGGATTACGCGGGCTGTGCCCTGGAGGTGTTCACGGAGTCCGCAGCGCTTCTGGGAGGCGCCCGGATCGCCCAGCCCATGAAGTATGTGAGCAACGCGCTGATCGCGCTGTCCCTGGCGCTTCTGGCAAACTTTGCCATCGTAAACGCCATGAGCAGGCTCAAATCCGCCAGCGATGCCGAGATCCTGAAATCCGCAAGCAGCAATGTCCAGATCTCTCAGCCGGATGTGCGCTTTATGAAAGAGACCAAGACCTATTCGCCCGTGTCCTCCGGCAGCAGCGGAGGCGGCGGAGGCGGTCGCAGCGGAGGCGGCGGCGGAGGCGGCGGCCATTCCAGCGGCGGTCACCGGTTTTAAGCATTACGGCGGTGGCCAAAGCCACTGATCCGGATCAGAATATGAGGAGGAAGAACGGTTGGCAGACAAGAAATTTGTGGAAGAGATCACTTCGATGGAGGAGGATTTTGCGCAGTGGTATACGGATATCGTGCGCAAGGCGGAGCTCATCGATTACACTTCGGTCAAGGGATGCATGGTCATCAAGCCTGCGGGCTATGCCATCTGGGAGCTGATCCAGAGGCAGCTGGACGACCGGTTTAAGGCCACGGGGGTGGAGAATGTATACCTCCCCATGTTCATCCCGGAGTCCCTTCTGGAGAAGGAGAAGGACCACGTGGAGGGCTTTGCCCCCGAGGTGGCCTGGGTGACCTACGGCGGGCTGGAGCCCCTGCAGGAGAGACTCTGTGTGCGCCCCACCTCCGAGACTCTGTTCTGTGACTTTTACAAAAACGACATCCAGTCCTACCGGGATCTGCCCAAGGTCTACAATCAGTGGTGCAGCGTGGTCCGGTGGGAGAAGGAGACGAGACCCTTCCTGCGCTCCAGAGAGTTTCTGTGGCAGGAAGGACACACCGCTCACGCCACCGCGGAGGAAGCCGAGGCGCGGACCATCCAGATGCTGAATGTCTATGCGAGCTTTTGTGAGGAGGTGCTGGCCATCCCCGTGATCAAGGGACGCAAGACCGAGAAGGAGAAGTTTGCCGGAGCGGAAGCCACCTACACCATCGAGGCGCTGATGCATGACGGAAAGGCACTGCAGTCCGGGACCAGCCACAATTTCGGGGACGGATTCGCAAAGGC
>JAFYFY010000104.1 GCA_017543485.1 Lachnospiraceae bacterium
CTTCCTCCGTTTCAAAGGTGGAATCCAGCATCAGATCGCAGTTGGAGCTTTTCAGGGGCTCGGTGTTGACCCGGATCTCCACGATCCCGGGGATCTTGTCCTTCAGGCCTTCCAGGCCCTCTTTGATCTCCGCCTTGATCTTCGCAATCTGATCCCCCGAGTATTCGTCCTTCAGGGTCCAGAGTATCACATGTTTTACCATAGGAACCTCCTGTATATGGGTTTTGTCCCGGCATCGGAACAGGGAAATCATAGCATATTTCCGTATTTGAAATCAACGGGGAAAGCCCGGAAAATCCGCGGAAATCTTAATCGTTTACTGTAAAATCTTAATCGTTAACTTCACAAAATGTTCACTTTGGTGTCAATCTTTCTACACAAAGGTACGATATAATGAATACATAAAACGAAGAGAAAACAACACACACTTTTTCATCAGCCGGGTGCCGCAAGGTGCCCGGCATCCTCCATTTTATGGGGATTTTTCGGCAGAATTTATCTTCTCTTCATTGATTCCGGGCCCGGAATGTGCTATCGTTTTTCGGGCGGGACCTGTAGAAACCGTATTTTCCCGCAACAGAAAGGAAGCAATGTTATGAAGACAGTCACTTACAGCCCCAAAGGGGTTTGCTCCACCCAGATCCGCTTTAACCTGGACGAGGAAGGATGCATCCATGATCTAGCCTTTACAGGCGGATGCAACGGGAATCTGAAGGCCATCGGAAAGCTTTGCGAGGGAAAGCCGGCAAAGGAGATCGCTGAGCTCCTGCAGGGAAATGACTGCAAAGGCCGGGGGACTTCCTGCGCGGATCAGCTCTCCAAAGCACTGCTGGAAGCCATCGCCTGAAGAAACGGCCGAACCTGCTCCTTCAGGCTGGGGAGCTTTTTCTGGCGGGTCATTTCCAGAATTCCAAGTTTGGTGATATCGATGACGCGGACCTGCACCGGATCGGTGCGGACCGCGTTTTTCATTTCCGCCATGAGTTCCTTCCGGTCCTCTTCGCTCTTTAAGTTGATAAAATCCACCAGGATCATCCCGGAAAGATTCCGAAGCCGGAGCTGTAAGGCAATCTCCCGGGCAGCCTCCAGGTTCACCTTCCGGTATGCGCTCTCCCGGTCCGTTCCCTTGGGAGGCGTGAATTTCCCCGTGTTGACATCGATGACGGTGAGGGCTTCCGTGGCTCCGAAAATGAGGCTGGCGCCGCTTTTTAGATATACCCGGTCCGCCAGCGCCTCTTCCAGCTTTGTCTGCAGACTGTAGAGTCCGGACAGGGCAAAGGCCGGATCCGTATAGAGCCTCACCGGCTGCGGCTGGGAGGCTTTCAGGCGGCCAAGGAGCCGGTCCCCATCAGGCAAAGCGCCGTCCACCACGATCTCCGTGTATTCCTCCGGCTTTGCAATGTCCCGGATGCCGCGAAGCACCGGGTCCTCTCCCTGGTACAGGACGGAAAAGGCGGACAGATGCGCGGCTTTTTCGGAAAGGGCTTCTCCCTCCGGAAGATTTTCCCAGTCGATCTTTGCGGTGAGGGAGGCACGCTTTCCCCGCTGGGGCTGGGCATGGAGCATGACGGGGATCAGATCTCCCTGACGGAGCTTCCCCCGCAGCGCCTCCGGCACCTGATTTTCCTTTAAAAATCCCACTTCCGAGGGGGAAAAGCTGACAAACAGAGCACCAAGCTCTTTCGCGGTATCCCGGACCCGGCCGATGACGATGCCGCCGTTTGAAAGGACCGGCAGATTTCCGGTGGATCCATCGGCACCCTCAGCGCCGGATCCCAGCTCCCCGCCCAGGATCCGCGCCGCCAGAAGCCTCGTCTCTTTGATCCGGAAGACTCCAAAGATCCCGCTCACCCGGGTCACCAGGATCTTTCCCGCTTCGCTCACCGCATCCCGGTGCTGCTGGGCGGCCGTATGGGCCTCGCTTCGGATCTCCACTCTCCTGCTCATCTGCAGACCTCCCAAAGGGGGATCAGACGGATGGGCTCTTCCTCCGCCGCGGTATTGGTGTACATTTCCTTTCGGGTCACCAGAAGGCCGTTCTCCGGAAGGGCCTCTCCTGCGGAAAACGGCATCAGGAGGGAGAAGACCTGCACCGGCTTCACATTCCCGGCACTGGAGGCATTGAGGCGCAGGAAAAAGCCGGGTTCCTCCAAGGGGCGAAACTCCAGGATCCCCTCTTTGATATCAACCAGGCGGGTGCCTTTTTTGCCCTCTTTTTCCAGAAGGATCTCGGGCTGCTCCAAAAAGCGGGTGATCTCCCCTTGAAAATACGCCGGATCCCAGGTTTCGTAAGCATGTCGCCAGGAGGCAGGGATCCGGTCCCCGCGAAGACGCACCTCATAGTCCGCCGCATAGACGCTGGCCATGGCATTTCCCGCGTTCTCCGGAAGCTCTCCCACAAACAGGACCCGGATCTCCGGGACGGAGGCAGCGTTCAGGGCATCCATCACTTCCCGGGAGGAAGAATAGCTGTTCATCCGGATATCCATATATTCTCCGTCGCTTTCCAGCCCCACTCCCAGAGGGGATGCAAAGGACATGATCTGGTGCGGGGAAAAGCCGCCGGTATAGGCGATGTCCAGGTCAGCCCGGCGGATGCATTTCTGGAAATACCGCATGACATCCAGGTGACCGATATAGCGCAGAGCGCCGTGTTTGCTGAATTTGATCCGAAGATCGGGCATGTGTTCACTCCTTGGATAACGGGCCATGTACACTTAGGGCCCGTTTTAGATCATTTACAGTACAGTCCGACACCGAACTGACCGGCGCCGCAGTATTGGCAGTTTGCTGCGCAGTTTTCGGTGATCTCCCCCTTCTGTGCTCTCTTCCAC
>JAFYFY010000105.1 GCA_017543485.1 Lachnospiraceae bacterium
CATGGTGAAGGTGGTGCTGGCTGATGCTGCATCTGTCAGGGCAGCGTCTCCGGCTGTCACCGTCCAGCCACTGAAGGAGTATCCGTCACCTGCGGTAGCGGACAGGGTGATGACTTCACCTGCAGCAGCCTCGGTGGGGCTTGCGGATGCCGTTCCGCCTTCCGAAGCCGTTACGGACACTGTATACTTCGTCTCTTCCGGTTCTTCCTGAGGCTCTTCCTGGGGCTCTTCCTGAGGTTCTTCCTCCTGTGCATCGTCACTGATTCTGGAGAAGATGGCCCGGATGGTCACATCCTCCGCCGGCATCAGGAAGCTGGGGGTCCAGGTAGAGGTGGTGGCCGGCAGGTTGATGGATGCGGAGCTCACGATCCAGCCGCTCAGCTCATATCCGGACTCGGCCGTAGCGGTCAGACGCACCGTTTCTCCCTCCTTTGCGGATGCGGAGCTGGCAGATGCAGAGCCGCCCGCAGTGGAGGTCACCGTGACGGTATAGCTCCCGGCTTCTGTCACGGTCTGAGGCTCGGGCTGTTCGTCTGTCGGTTCACCGGTCTGCTCCGGTTGCTGCTCTGTCTCCGTCTCCGGTTCCGGTTCGGGTTCCGGTTCAGGCTCCTGCTCCGGTTCGGGCTCCGGTTCAGGCTCCGGCTCCGGTTCAGGCTCCGGCTCTGAGCGGTCAGGCCACTCGATATCACCCCACTCGAAATACGTGGGATTCAGTTCATAGGCGTACTCCCAGAACGCCTCTTCCGAAGCGCCGATGGTGGCCAGGACCTGGGCCCGTCTGGTATCGTCCTTTGCCAGTTCGCTGATCACGTGAGCCGGGAGTTCCTGCAGGGTAAAGGGAGAGATCTCATAAGTCCCGTCGTTATTCCGGATCAGCTTCTGACCCGCCTCCAGATGTGCGGTCTGTCCGTCACCGACCTCGATATCGACTTTTCCCTCCAGCAGATAGATGGTATCATCACCCTCCGCCGTGACCCATCCGCAGGTACCGCGGATGCCCACCACCATGGTGGAGGTGCGGATGTCGAAGGATTCATCCGCTTCCAGAGCCTGGGTGACGTTAAAATACACCGAACCTGCCACCAGGTTCAGTTCCATCTGCTTCCCGCTTTGACTGACTCTGGCGTGGCTGAGCTGATCCACGGAGATCACCTTGTGATCATCCAGGGCCACGCTGGCCAAAGAGTCCGCCGCGGTCTTGATCTGGTTTCCGTCCTCCAGTCGCATATTGTCGATGATGGAGATCTTTTTGTCGGATGCATCCAGCAGATCCACCGTTCCCTGCATCCGCAGAAACCGCATGGTGGTGGCGATGATGCTCTCCTCTCCGCCCTTGCGGTTTGACAGGACCACCGCCAGGATGATCCCGGCGATCACCACCGCAGCGCCGACGCAGATGCCGATGATCTGCGGCTTTCCGAGCTTTTTCGCGGTATTTGACGCCTCTTGTGTTCCCTTTTCTCCCATGTTTTTGTCTCCCCTAACCGTTGTACGACACGGGTTTTCGTGTGAAACAGGTGCATAAAACCCCATATTCTTAATAATTGTACAAAAAGTTTCCCCAAAGCGCAAGAAAAAGGGGCGATTTTCGCCCCTTTCATGGAAAAATCGTTTCTGTTGTACCGATCAGGATTCTTTCTTCCAGGCACCGCTCCTTTTGAAAAGCTGCAGGAGCTCCCCGTCCAGCTTCCCCTCGGACGCCATGCTCTCCAGGATGCCGAAGGCCTTCTCCGCCGGCATGGGGGGCTTGTAAGGGCGGTCCTCCGCGGTGAGTGCGTCATAGATATCCAGGATGGTGAGGATCCGGGTCTCCTTTGGAAGCTGCGGTGCACTCAGATGATGCGGATACCCGGTGCCGTTTAAAAACTCATGATGCCCGGAGGCCCAGACGGGGACCATCTTGTAATCACCGTCAAAGTCCATCTCCGTCAGCATCTTTTCCGTGTATTCCACGTGTTCCTCGATCTTGTGGCGTTCCTCGTCGGTGAGGGTCCCCTTCCGGATGGAGAGAGCGGTCATGTTTTCCGGAGTCAGGAGCGGTTCCCATTCCCCGCTTTCACCGATCATGGTCAGATGCTCCAGCTCCATCACCTTAGCCAGTTTGTCATCCTGCAGGAAGCCTGCGCCGTTGATCTCCCGGATCAGCTCCCGGGCGCCCGTAAGTTTCTGTACGCGCTGCGCGCTCTCCGCCGCCTCCGACGGATGCTCCAGTCCGTAGATCCGCTCCCGGAGAACCGCGATCTCAATGCGGTCAAAGACCTCCCGCTCCGCGCTTCCCAGGCGGGTCGGCTTGTCCATCACCTCCAGCGGGATCACCAGTTTTCCCAGGTCATGCAGCCACACACTCATCAAAAACGCATCCCGCTCTTCCTCCGGAATGCGGTTCGGGTCTTCCGTTTCATTCAGGTAATCCAGAAATGCCGCGCCGTATCTGACCATACTCTTGGTGTGGTTGGCGTTGTAGGGGCTTCTGGTATCGATGGCGGACACCATCACCCGCACGAAGGAGTGCAAAATGTCCAGGATTTCCTTGGAGAGCCTGCGGTTGTTCAGGGAGACCGCCGCCAGAGAGGCCAGTGCGGAGATGATGCGCTCACAGCTCTCGTCGAAGGGGATGATCTCCCCCTCCTCGTCCAGGGCGTTTAAGAGCTGCAGCACCCCGATAACCCGCCCCCTCTCGTCCTCCATGGGGATCACCAGCATGGAGCCGGATCGGTAGTCATTCTGGGCATCGAATCTCTGTGCTCCCGTGAAATCATACTCCACGGACTCGTAGATGTCGGGGATGTTGATCTTTTGATTGTCCAGCGCCGCACAGGCACAGACATGGGTCCGTCCCAGGGGGATGGGCGGAAAAGGGATTTCTCCGCGGCTCTTGCTCATCTGAAATCCCTTGGAGCGGGTGATGACATTGTGGTAATAGAGCATGTCATCATCCTCTAAGGTGTAGACCGTACCGCCGTCACACTCGGTGATGTCCATGGCTTCCGCGATGATCCGGTCCAGCAGCGCATCAAAGTCCTTCTCCGCCGTGAGAGCGATGGCGATCTGGATCAGGCGGTCCGCATCATAGGCTTTCATCTGTGGAGTTCCTTTCTTGTGCCATTACAGATTCAGTTTCATGCCCTCCCGGGCAAAGCAGATCCGGGGATCGAGCTGCTGCAGCTCTCCCTCCCATCTGGCCAGAAATTCATCCTCATGACGGGGATCGTGATGCACCACCATCACCCGTTTCGCGCCGCTGCCCTGCATCGTCTTCAGGGCCAGCATCGGTGTGGAGTGACCGAATCCCTTCCGGGCTTCAAACTCCACTTCGGTGTACTGTCCGTCGTAGAGCAGAAGATCCGCATCTTTGGAAAACTCTGTAAGCCGCTCTCCTGCTCCATCCGAAGGCTCGAAATCCGTGGCATAGACGATGGACTTTCCTTCCGCCTCCACCCGGAGCAGATCGCTTCCGCCGGGGTGACAGGATGCGGCCTTGATCACCCGGATGTCCCCGATCCAAAGTTCCTCCTCCAGTTCATGGAAGCGCACTTCGGAGGGGTAGGCATCCACCCTGCAGGGCCAGTAAGGAGGGGAATACAGCCGGTCCACATAGTCCCTCACCGTCTGCCCGTCCCGGGTGCTTCCGTAGATCTCGATCAGCATCTGCGGATCCATCATCCCGGGGAAAAAGGGCAGTCCCACCAGGTGATCCAGGTGCGGATGGGTCAGCAGGATATGAGCGTGTTTATTTGTGCATAACGGCGCGTGTACCAGGCCGTTTCCGGCATCCAGAAAGAGATGCTCCCCGCAGGCCTCCACATGATAGCAGGAGGTGGCGCATCCGTAGTTTCGAAACTCCGGACGGCTGATGGGGATACTCCCTCTGGCGCCTAAAACGGTAAACTGCATAGATCCTGTCCTGCCTTTCCTCAGATTTTCATGGCGATGTCCCAGGCGCCCCAGATGGCGGAGCGGACATTGCCCACCTTTTTGCAGTCACCTAAGAGATGGACGTTCTTTGCGGTCTCCAAAAGAGGCACGCTGTGGTATCCCACGGACATGATGACGCTGTCTGCGGGAAGCTTCACAATCCGGCCGTCCTTCAGGCTGACCTCCACTTCCTTTTCGCCGATCTGCTTCACGCCGGCATTTAAGTACACCGGCACCTCGTTGGTCTTGAAGCAGTCCCGAAGATAGCTGGTATTGGCCAGGCACATATTCTTTACGGCGATAAGGTCATCCTTCATCTCCACGATCTGCGGATGCTTTCCCTTTCGGAACAGATCCAGCGCGATCTCGCAGCCGGTGAGGCCGCCGCCGATGATCACCACATGGTCTCCCACTTCCTTTTCACCCAGGAGATATTCCGTGGCGTCCATGGCATATTCCGCAGCTCCGGGGATGGGAATCCGGTTGGGCTCCGCGCCGGTGGCGATGATGTATTCGTCCGCCTCGGGGAGATTGTCCGCTGTGATCTCGGTGTTTAAGTGGATCTCCACTTCCGCCTTCTTTAGCTGAAGCTTTAACCACTCGATGAGGGCCTTGTCCTTTTCCTTAAACTCCGGCGCCGCCGCGGCGATAAAGACACCCCCCAGCTCTCCGCTCTTTTCGTAGAGCACGGGGATGTGCCCGCGAAGGGCCAGGACTCTCGCCGCCTCCATACCGCCGATACCGCCGCCGATGACGGCCACCAGCTTCGGGCGGTTCGTGGGGGTGATCCGGTATTTTCTGCTCTGCATGCTCCGGGGATTCACGGCGCAGCGGCACATGCCTGCGGATTCGGACAGGTCCTGATCGTTGGCGCTGCCCTCATGCTTGGTGAGGTTAAAGCAGGCGGTATGACAGCAGATGCAGGGACGGATCTCCTCCTCCTTGCCCGCTTCAAGCTTCACCACCCACTTGGGATCTGCCAGGAACTGACGACCCACGGCCATGGCGTCGATGCCGCCTTCTTTGATGGCATTGGCACCGGCCTCCGGCTCCATCTTGCCGGCGCAGACCACGGGGATGTCCACAAACTTTTTGATGTGCTCCACATCCTCCAGGTTGCAGTTGGCCGGCATATACTGCGGCGGATGTGCCCAGTACCACGCGTCGTAGGTACCGTTGTCGCAGTTGAGCATGCCATAGCCCGCATCCTGCAGGTATTTCACGGCCTTCTCGGACTCTTCCGTGTCACGGCCGATCTCATCGAACTCCTCTCCGGGCATGGCGCCGTAGCGGAAGGCCTTGGTCATGGACCGGACGGAATAACGCAGAGACACC
>JAFYFY010000106.1 GCA_017543485.1 Lachnospiraceae bacterium
CGCTCCGGATCATTGGCATCGTACACGGGATACTCCGCAGTATCGATGTCCACGATCTTGGAGAGTCTGTCCAGCAGCACGCCTCTCTGGTCCCGCAGCTCGTTGGCCTTCTGCCCCCCCATCTCGATGGTGTTGATCTGCTCGTTTAAGGTGGCGATCTCGGCTGCCATGGAGTTGATGTCGTCGATGCGCATCTTGATCTCCAGGTTCACATCCTTCTGAACGTTCTGAAGATTCCCCACCACCTGCTTGAAATAGTCCGAAAGAGCGCTGGCATAGCCCACGAACTGGGTTTTCGCGGAGCCGTTCCCGGGATCCTTCATCAGTTCCTCGAGACCGGTGATCATCATCTGGTCAAAGACACTGGTAAAGCCCGCGTTGGTGCCGCTGTCGTAGAAGTAATCCTCGATCTCCGCCATGTAGTAGGATTTCATGGAATACTCCCCGATATGGGTATTGTTGTTCCAGAACTTCTGATCGTAGAAGTCGTCCCGGATCCGCTCGATGGCCAGGGTATCCACACCGGCACCGGCACAACCGTAGGACTGGAAGGTCCGGATGGGAAGCGCAGCCTGCTGGTCCACCATCTGGCGGCTGTAGCCTTCCGTGTGGACGTTGGAAATATTGTTTGCGGTGGTGTTTAAAGCCGCATTGCTGGCCAGGAGCCCGGAATATGCAATATTGAGTCCGAAAAAGGTTGAGGACATCTTCCCTCCTTTCAGGCGGTGCGCCGCATGGATCTGTCACGTTCTGTTTCGGTCATTCCTCCTGGGACCGGTGTATTATGACGAAAGTGATGTCACCAGATGCTCGATCATCTCGTTTACGACGTTGATAAAGCGGCTGGAGGCGTTATAGGCACTCTGGAACTTGATCATGTTGGAGAGCTCCTCGTCGGAGGAGACCGCCGTCACCTGATCCCGGGCGCTCTCCGCTGCCGCCACGGTGGTCTGCTGATTGCTCAGGATGCTCTGATAGACATATCCGGAGTTTGCCACCTGGGAGATGAGATCCCTGTAATAATCGTTCAGATTCACCTTCTTGAGCACATAAGGGTTCAGAGTGTAGGACTCATTGGTAAAGACTTCCTTCAGCCTGGCCATGGTCGCCACATCCTCTTTTCCGTCCTCGAGACGAAAGCCCAGTCTCGTGGGGGTCTGCAGCAGGTTCTGATTGATCTGGCTGTTGGTGGTGCTGTAAAGGGACTCCTTGACGGCCGGATCCTCCTTCTGGTAGACCCAGTAGGTCTCGCCGTCAGAGGCGGTAAAGAGCTTGTAGCCGTCCGTGGTGTTTTTCCTGAACAGCTGCAGCGGGCTTCCGTCCACATCCGTCAAATACCCGTTGCTGTCCGAAACCTTCAGGATCTGATAGCTGTTTTCATCGGACAGCTCTGCCAGATCATACATTGCATTGATCTCGTCGTAGAGGGCGGCATCGCTGCCCTTTGTCAGCTCCGTCACACCGGCGCTTTCTGCCAGCACATCGTTTACCGCCGTCATCACATTGTGCATCAGCTGATCAAACTCTGCCTGGATGTTCATGAGCACCGACTGGCGGACGTCATCGTAATTCTGATCGATGTCGGTGTAGTCCGCTCTGTGATCTCCTCTGGCCAAAAGCATGGACTTGAGCTTTCCGATGTCGGTATTCAGTTCCGTGCTGATGGTCCGGTTCAGCTTAAACACCAGGGCATTGGAGATATCGTAGTCCTTCATCCCCCGCTCGTCGATGGTGTATTCCGCATTCTGGGGCCAGAAGGGGGTATAAAAGCCCGTGGAGCTGTCCTGCAGCAGTTCGATCTGGAAGACCAGGCTTCCCTTGACGAAATCCTCGCCTTCGATCTGCACATAGACATCTCCGTAGACATTTTCTTCATAGGAAATATTGGCCAAGGAGGCCAGCTTGTCCAGGATCAGATTTCTCTCATCCCGCATGTCGTTGGCGCTCTCACCGCTGAGTTCGATCAGACGGATCCGGCTGTTCAGCTCCAGGATCCGTTTTCCGTATTCATTGATCTGATCTACCTGCTGTTTGACCTGAATGTTCAGATTGTCCTGATATCCGCAAAGGCCGTCATAGACCGCCTGGGCTCTGGAGAGAAATTCCGCGGCCTCGGATACGAGAGTCCCCTGGGTGACGCTGTTGCAGGGATCCTTGGAAAGCTCCTGCACCGCCGTCCACAGATCGCTCATGGAGGACTGGAAGGACGCTCCGTTTAATTCGCCCAGAAGATCCTGCACCTCCTGCAACGTGCTGGCGGAGACATCATAGAAATCCTGCCGGCCCGCCTCCCTGCGATAGGTCTTATCGAGGAAGTAATCCCGGACCTGCCGGACATTAGAATAATAAACTCCAAGGCCTACCTGCTGATAAGAGATGGCGCTGGCTGTCTTGGAGAGTGTGATATATGCTTTATCCGCTTGTTGGACCTGTTGTCTGGTAAAGCCCTCGGTGTCGACGTTCGTCATGTTGTGCGCCACGGTATTGAGCGCATTCGAACTTGTCTGCAGCCCACCGACGCCCAGACTCAAATTGCTCCACAGGGACATCGTGTCTTCTCCTATTGCTTGGCATCAAAATTCCCCCGTCTCGAACCCAGCGCATCGCCGGTACTGTATGCGCCGCGGGAATAATTTGCCGTCTCGGGAGCCGCCTGATAAGCCTGCGCGAGATTCATCTCGAACTGGATCATCTCCAGACCGCTCTGAAGCAGCTCCAGGTTCTGCGCATTGATCCTCGTGAGCTCATGAACGGAAGCCTGAAGTCTGTCATGGGCCTCCGAAAGTGCCTTCTGCTCCTGCGGTCTGGCACCGAGCATATCGATCAGATTGCGTAGCTTGAGCTTTTCAACATCCCTGTTTAATACATTCGCGATGTCCTTTGTCACCTCCACCCTCTTTTTATCGAGGTTCTGGACGACATCGGCCCGCTCCTGTTCCTCTTCCGTGATCCTGGACAGCTCTTCCAGGTTGCCGGCCACGATGGCCGGGGTTTTTTGGCGTGACAGTTCGAGAAGCCCCTCATAGGCATCACATTCCTGCTGTAAAACCGAGATCAGGTTCTCCATCAAACTGGCCACGCTCTTACCTCATTTCCTGATACTTCTGCAGAAGCTTGTCCGCAAAGCTCTCCGCGCTGACGCTGTAGGTGCCGTCCGCGATCTGCTTTTTGATCGGGGCCACCACATCTTCACGGATGTCCGCAGCACCCTTCAGAGCAGCCTTTGCAGTGGCCAGATCCTGACCGAAGCTGCTGATCTGCACCTTGTCGGTAGCGCGAGGCGCGCTGACAGGCTTCTGAGCCTGCTTTGCCTTCTGGGTGTTGTAGAGGTTCTGCACGTTGGTATATGCTTCAATACGCATCCGGGAGTCCTCCCTCCTTCTTAGATTTGCAGGTCATCGTACCCTACATCTCATTTATCGGAAGCCCTGTCTCAATACTTTAGGTTTGTGGAAAAATTTCTGATCCGGGTATCTTTATCCACATCTTATGCGCTCCGGAGGCCTATCCCAGGATCCTTCGGACCGTGATGATGGAGCGGTAGGTGGCACGACTCACCTTGATGCCGGAGCGGGCATTGCTGGCATGGACGATGAGACCGCCGCCGATGTACATGGCCACATGCCCCTCATAGCAGATGATGTCCCCGGGCTGGGCGTTTGCATACTCCACTCCGGTCCCCGCGGATCGCTGCTGATAGGAGGTCCTGGGGATGGAGTAGCCGTAATTGGCGTAGATCCGATAGGTAAACCCGGAACAGTCCGCACCGTTTGTCAGGCTGGTGCCGCCGGATACATACGGATTTCCCACAAACTGCAGTGCGTATTTTGCGATCTGCTTTCCCAGATCCGAACCGGAGGCGCTGTCCACCACGGAGGCATAATCGGATGTGACGGAGACAGTGGGAGTCTGTCCGCCGCCGGATGCGGATGCGGCCGCTGCCGCAGCTGCTGCCGCTGCCGCCTCCGCCGCCAGAGCTGCTCTTCTTTGCTGCTGCAGATCCCGAAGCTCTCTCTGCTCCTGCTGAAGCAGGCTCTTGGCCACCGCCGCCTCCTGCTTTGCCTGCCGGATCCGCGCTTCATAGTCCGCATACTGGGTCCGAAGCTTTGTCTGCAGGGTGTCCAGCCGGAGCTTCTGCTCCTCCAGCGCGTCCATATCCGCCTCCAGATCCGCCCTCTGCACCTTCAGCTCCGCTTCCTCGGTCTCCAGCAGATCCCAGAGGTCCCGGACCTGCTGTCTGGTTTCCGTCAGCTGGGTCAGCTTGTCCCGGTCGTACTCGTAGACCTTTTCGATGGCGGTGGCACGGCTGAGCATATCGGAGAGGCCTTCCCCCTCTAAAAGCAGGGAGATGGGATCGTCCTCGCGTCTTTCGTACATCGCCCGAAGACGCAGCACCATATCCGCGTACTGCTGATCCTCCCGCTCCACCGCGGCCTGATATTCCGCCTTGGTATCGGCGACCTGCTGCATCTTCTCCTGGATCTCCAGGTTCTTGGCGCTGATCTCATCCTCTTTGATGGCGATCTCCGTCATGGTGTTGATGAGCTCGGAGTTCAGGTCATCGATCTGCTCTTCCAGGACATCCGCCTCGTCCTCCAGGTCGTCGATCCGCCCCGTGATCTCATTCAGCCGTCCCTGGGTGGCGCTGATCTCTCCCTGCTTGCCATCGATCTTTTCCGAGATCTGGGAGGAGTTCAGGGCAAATGCCGTCAGTTCATCCCGCAGCAGCCCTGCCCCCGCGCACAAAAGAAGCGCCAGGGCCAGGGTCACGCAAATGGTTTTTTTCAGTTTATCCACATATCGCCGTTTCATCTTTTCTTCCCCCGAAGGCCGGACCGGTACGCGGCAGATCTTCCGTCAGGATGGCACCGTCCTTAGAGCTCGCAGTTCCCCACCGTTCTCGGGAAGGGCAGTACATCGCGGATGTTGGCCATTCCCGTCAGATACATCACGCAGCGCTCAAAGCCCAGGCCAAAGCCCGCATGCCGGACGCTTCCGTATCTGCGCAGATCCAGGTAGAACTCGTAATCCTCTTTCGCAAGTCCCAGCTCCTCCATCCGCTTCTCCAAAAGGTCCAGCTTGTCCTCTCTCTGGCTCCCGCCGATGATCTCGCCGATGCCCGGCACCAGGCAGTCCATGGCCGCCACGGTCTTGCCGTCCTCGTTCAGCTTCATATAGAAGGCCTTGATCTCCTTCGGATAGTCGGTGACAAACACCGGGCGCTTGAACAGCTCCTCCGTCAGCTATCTCTCATGCTCGGTCTGCAGGTCGCAGCCCCAGCTCCGCCATGCGCGCCGTGAGCACGTCCAGCCGCTCCTCGCGCTGGGAGCCGCCGATGATCTCGCCGATGCCCGGCACCAGGCAGTCCGCCGCGGCCACGGTCTTCCCGTCGTCGTTGAGGCGCATGTAAA
>JAFYFY010000107.1 GCA_017543485.1 Lachnospiraceae bacterium
ACGACCTGCACCCTTTCCAGGGGTGTCTCTTCAACCACTTGAGTACTTCTCCAATGCTTGAATCATTTCCGATATGTAATTGAGGAAATCCCGTTCGTGGCGAATCTCCCTCAGCGGAGAGGGTGGGATTCGAACCCACGCGCCCTTTCGGACAAACGGTTTTCAAGACCGCCTCGTTATGACCGCTTCGATACCTCTCCAAAGCTGCCACCTTCGCAGCGGCAACGATTATTTTAACAAATCGGCCGGAGCGTGTCAACTATAAATTTGACTATTTTCCCGCTCCGGCCGGATCTCTCCGCAAGTCCTTCTTCTGTCAGCGTTTCGGGGCCTTTTCCTTCGCCTCGCTGCGCTTTTCCATGGTGCTCTGCACCTCCATCTTCCTGCTGATGACCGCCTTCAGGGGTGCGATGGCTGCCAGCCTGCGCCGGGTGACCTTGTTTGTGGTCCCCCGCCTTTTCTCCTCATAGGCAGAGATGGCGTTCATGGTGTTGGATAGCTGCTCCTGCAGGCGGTCCCAATCCTTCCTCGGCATGCGGGTCAGGTATTTCGAATCCTCCTCCCGTTTGTCCCGGATCTGGGTAAACTGCTGGCTGAGGAGATTCAGGTTGTCCCGGACCGCCTTGTACGCGGTGGAATTCTTGTGATACCAGGGATCTATGCCGCTGACTGTCGCCGCTCCGTTGATCAGGTTCTGCAATTCCCGTCCAAGGCCGTCCAGCTGGTCATAATCCACCTTGACCGTGTCGGGAACCGTGCTGATCTCCTGACTGGAGAATACCCGAACAATCTTCCCGTCCTTGCGGTAGCCCGTCCGGTATTGTACCTCGCCGCCTTCCCTGGTCATGGACTGCAGGATGCAGGCCTTCGTCTGCTGCCTGATCCGCTCCATATCCTCCCGGGGGATCGGCTCATTCAGATCGTGCTCCTCCAGGTAACGCTCCTTCATATAGTCCAGGACCACTCTCCGCTCCCCGTCCAGCTCTGCGGTAAAGCCGCCGAGGTATTCATCCTCCGGAAGGTTGTTCTGCTGCAGCATGGGCTTTTCCGCATCGGCCAAGGGCTGAAAGACCCGGTCAAAAAACTCCCCCGCCCGCTGAAACTCCTCCTCGGAGAACTCACCGAATTCGACGCTGTAGATCGATAATACCTCGATCTTGTCCAGTCCCAGCGAATAGATCCCCTCCTTGTGGTTTTTGTTGATGAGGCTCAGCGCATTGGACACTCTGGAAAAGTGCAGCTCTCCTGCGGAGGCATCCAGATCCTTCTGCGTAAACTCGAGATTCTTCGCAAAATCAGCATACTCCGGTGCCTTCGGATCCCATGTTCCCTTCATGACCTGGGCATACTTCTCGGCGATCTCTCCCTCTGTCACCGCTCCGTCCTGCATCCTTTGCGCCCGGTCCTTCAGTCTGCCGGTCATCGCCTCGATCCGGTCCGCCTGTTCGGCGCTGCCGTCGGCGCCAAAGACCTTATCCCCGGCCAGATCAGACATCAGCTTGTCCATTCCGGCGACATAGGTTGCGGATATCCCGGGGGCAGTGCTTTTAGGGATCCCCAGATCCACGATCTCCCGCCGCATATCCTCCACCGCAGACAGCTTCCGAAAGCCGGTCAGCGCCTCTTCAAAGGCAGGATCCGCATATCCCTTTTTGAATTCATCCAAATAATTTATGCCGTAATTGTTCGTTTCACTGGGCTGGTTATACACGGTGCCCCAGAAATTCTCCATCACATCCGTCAGATCCTTTGCGAAACGGGCGGTGTATCCAAACTCCGTGTACAGAGAATTCTTGATGACGGTCGCTTTATTCCAACGGCCGGAGGGGAAGCTGACTCCTCTCCCCGCGATGTTCATCGCCGCTTTGGAGTACAGGCCGGCATACCAGCGGACCCCCTCCCGGATCTTCTCCTCTCCGCCTTCGACGGCTCCGAAGGCGGGATGCGCCGCAACATCCTGCAAAAACTGAGCGCCCAGGGCCTGCTTTGCCTCCTTGGAAAGCGTTTTTCCGTCAAAGACCTCCTCCGGGGAATAGCCCTTTTCCCCCAAAAGCCAGCTTTCAAACAGGTGCTTGACCAGCCCTTCCTGCTTTGCGAAGGGCAGCTTGGCCTGCTGCAGCGCATCGATCAGTTCCTGTGGAGCAGCAAACCATTCCGGGATCCGGATCTCGGCGTTACTCCAAAAGGCCTTCTGCGCGCGACTCTCCGCAGCAAAGCCCTGGCCCGGCAGTGTTTTCGGGTTGGGCTCATGGGTATTCGGCAGATTCTCCAGGAAGCTCAGGGTCTCCTCCTGCATCTCCTCCAGATTTTCCGGAATGTCCACATCATAGATAAACTCAAAGGCCTCATCCTGCATAAATACGGTGTGAGCAAGCTCTTTTCTGCGGGAGAGCACCTCGGAGGGCTTCAGATACTTGGCCACTGCCTTAAACGCCTCCGCGTGAAACGACTGCGTTTTCATCAGGTCGAGAAAATACTGCACCGGCTGCTGGGATGTGGCATCGCGCCCTCTGCCGATCAGACAGGCCATAAAGTTCATCTGCTCCGAGCAGCTCATTTCCGCGTAGATCTCATCGATATCCTTCGATGCGACCAGCGCTTCAAACTCATCCGGTTCCAGATCCGCCACGGAAAAGGAAGAGGTGATGGAAAAGTGCTGCTTCAGGCCGGCCGGTTTCTTTTTCGGCTCGGGGATAAGGGTATCATTCGCATTCTTAGGCATATTGCTTCCTCCTTTTCAGTGACCTATCCTAAACACGCCCGTTTTGGCTGTATGGTTGCACCTTCGGCTCAAAATTGCAGCCTGCGGAAAAACGATCTGTAACGAAGCCATGCGGTAAACCCGCTCAAAAACCACACGATCCCGCAGGAGAGCCAGATCCCCGTCTCTCCGAAGCCCAGATAGGCGGTCATCAGAAGCGGAAGGGTGAACCGTCCGATCACTTCCACCACCCCGTTAAAGAGCGGGAAGAACGCATCTCCCAGTCCCGTGAGGATCCCGCGGATCACATAGATCATCCCCAGAGCCAGGTAGAAGGCGCTGTTGATCTTAAGCCCCAGCGCTCCCAGGGTGATGACATCCGCATCCTTCACAAAGACAGCCGTGATGGTTCTTCCGAAAAGCTGCATCATCAGCACCAGGACCACCGTCAGTCCGGCCATTACAAACAGACTTGTGCGGTATCCCCGCACCACCCGTTCCCGGTGTCTCGCGCCGTAGTTTTGTCCGGTGTAGGTGGACAGCGACGCCCCCAGGGTCATATAGGGCTGATGGATCACCTGTTCGATGCGATTCGTGGCCGTAAAGGCTGCCACCACCACGGTCCCATACGCATTGACGATGCGCTGCACGGCCATGGACGAGATGGCGATGAGGCCGAACTGCAGGGACATGGGCACTCCCAGCCGGATGATCCTGGCCGCCATATCCGGCAGGAAGGTGATCTCCTTTTTCCCGAACCGGAAGTACGGATTGGTCTTTCGTGCGTAGATCCCGCAGGCCACCACGGAGATCAGCTGTGAGACCACTGTGGCTCCCGCAGCCCCCACGATCCCCATGGAAAGGACACAGACGAAGAGCACATCCAGGACGATGTTGACGAGGGTGGAAAAGATCAGAAAATACAAAGGTGTCCTGGAGTCCCCCAGCGCCCGGAGCATGGATGCGATAAAATTATATAACGAAACAAACAAAAGTCCAACACACATGAACCGGGTGTATACGATGGCATCCTGCAGGATCGCGGCAGGGGTATCCAGCACCCGGAGGAGCGCCGGCGCCAGCACAAATCCCAGAGTGCCGAACACGACGGGGACGAAGAGCATGAGGAGGCCGGTATTGATGATGCAGCTTTTCACGCTTTCCTCATCATGGGCGCCGTAAAACTGGGAAACCACGATCCCTCCTCCGCTTCCGAAGCCGTTGCACAGTGCGAAAAAGAAGAAGGTGATGGAAGAGGTGGCTCCCACGGCGGCAAAGGCCTCGGCTCCGATGAAACGCCCCACGATGATGGCATCCGCCAGATTGTACAGCTGCTGGAAGATGTTCCCGATGAGCATCGGCAGCGCAAAGAGCAGAAGGTGCCGCAGGGTGCTTCCCGTGGTCATGTCCGTGACATTGGATGAAGTTTTTCCAGGATTTTGCATACCCCCTCTTTGCTCTCCCATCAGTCAAAGGTGAAGCGGTCGAAGGCAAATTCCCGCTCCGGATCCTCGGACAGGAATTCAAAGTAAACCGCATGCTTTCCGACGATCCCCGCCGTCACCTGCGCGGATGCTTCCCTTTTGTCTCCGTCCAGGGGCATCACAGCCGCGATCCGCCCCCGCCAGGAATCCAGGCGAAGCCGCAGGGTCCCCCGCACCGCTTCCTCCAGGACCACCGTCACGCTTTTCGGCGCATTGGCACCGAACTGCAGATAGCGGAAGCCCACGGTGGTGCCGTCCGTGATCCCCACCACCGGTGTGGAGATCTCCTCGCTCTTTTCATAGCCCGGTCTGACATAGGCATGATGCCTGCTGCCATAGATGTGGCAGGCATATCCGGCACTGATCCAGGCATGTGCATCCAGCCCGTTTATATGGGCTCCCTGGGAGGTCATCTCCACAGGCTTCGACGAGACGGGCTCTCCGTCCAGATATTTGATATCTCCGATATAGAGCTTTCCGTCCGTTCCCAGTGCCACATCCACGGGCTCCAGCATCGCCTGTCTGGAATATTCGTTCACGCCGGTCTGGCGATGGTAGAAGACATACCATTTTCCGTTCACTTCCATGATGGAGCCGTGATTGTTGCCCCACTGATAGGTCATGGTGCCCCTGCCCTCACTGTCCCGGAGGATCTCCCCGCCGTTGAAGCTAAAGTCCCCGCCGTCATGGAAGGGCCCGAAGGGGGATTCGCTGAAGCGATAGGACAAAAACCCGTTGTTTGGCGTATAGACCCCCAGCTCCGGCACCGGCTTTTCATAGCGCTTGGAGTAGATATACACATATTTCCCCAGAACCTTACGGGGACTGGAGGCCTCAAAGAAGGCATCGATCAGAGAGATGTGCCCGTCGTCTCTGGGGTCCCAGGGGCAGGTGGAGTGTCCCAGGGGATTCTCCACCAGGGTCCCCTCCTTGATGGTGGCCATATCCTCTTCCAGCTCCGCGATATAGCAGGGAGCCGCACAGCCGCCCCAGTAGGCATACACTTTTCCGTCATCATCCGCCAGGATCCCCGGGTCAAAGCCCAGCTTCGTCTCCACGGGATTTTCAAAAGGCCCCCAGGGGGTTTGGGCACTGGCCACCACCACCAGGCTCCCGCAGCGCTCCGCGGCGTAGAGATAATAGGTATCTCCTTTTTTCACCACATCCGGGGCATAGAGGATGGAGTCGTAATGGGTCTCGTAGGAGACACCATGACAGGTCCAGTCCGTCAGATCCTCCACCGGTGCGGACCACACCACGTAGTTCCGGCCGCAGTACTTATCCCGCAGGGTATCGTGGGAGCCATATACATAGACCCGCTTTTTGCCCTCATGCTCAAAGACCCGGGGCTCTCCGTCCGGAACATGCTCCCAGAGCGGCATGTAGGGGTTGGCCCCTTTGATATATGCTTTTCCCATCCTTTGCTCCTTTCCTCAGCTGTCCCCGGATCAGGTAGCCAGCCATCCCTTCTCGATCCCCCGGTCCAGGTTCTTTTCGATCCATCCGTAGACCCTGGGCATGAATTCCCGGATGATGCCCATCCGCGCCTCTACCTGGGCGCGGTTTGTTCCGCCCTCCCGCCAGGTGTGCCCCTCCGTGAGGGTGTTGTGCAGGAAGGGCTGAATGCGGTCCAGACAGGCCGCGTATTTTGCATCCCTGGTCTGCGCCGCGTCGAATTCCTCCCAAAGCGCCCGGAGCCGTTCTCCCTGCTCCCGGGGAAGCTGGGAAAACAGCCGGTCCGCCGCAGCGGCTTCCCTCTCCGCCTTGTCCTCGTTGCCCTTCGCGTCATAGGCAAAGGTATCCCCGGCGTAGATCTCCACCAGATCATGCACCACCGCCATCTCCATGGCGTGGAGAGGGTCCGGTTCCTCTATGCAGTATTCTTTGAACAGAAGCGCCATCACCGCCAGGTGCCAGGAGTGCTCGGCGTCATTTTCCCGTCTCTCTCCGCTGATGAGCATGGTGCGCCGGTACACCGAGGTCATTTTGTCGATCTCCGCCGTAAAGAGAAGCTGCATGTCCAGTCTTTCGTCCCCGGACTCCAGAAAATCTTCGATCCCCATATCCGTCCTTTCCCTTCCCATGGTTTCTTTCAGGCAATGGTATTTTATCACGAACAGCGCGGAGAGAAAAAGAGTCAGTTTCTGTTGACAGAGAAAGTCCCCTATTGTATTATAATTATCGTTATATAACGCAAATGATAAAGGAGGGACAAACCGATGCCTCCCAAAGCAAGGATCACCAGGGAAATGATCGTGGACGCTGCCGTGGAAGTCGCCAGGCAAAAGGGATACGAGCACATCAATGCCAGGACCGTCTCCGAGGAGCTCTCCTGTTCCACCCAGCCGGTGATGTATCATTTCGACACCATCGAAAGCTTAAAGCACGCCGCATACGCCGGGGCCGACCGGCTGCATACCGCGTATCTGCTGCAGCTCCCCCCCGACCGGGATCCGGTGCTGGGGATCGGGCTGAACTATATCCGCTTTGCCGTGGAGGAGCCGCAGCTGTTCCGGTTTCTGTTTCAGTCCGGATATGCGGACCGCCGCAGCCTTCCGGAAATGGCGGGCTCCGAGGAGCTGCTTCCCATCCTCACGGTCATGCGGGAAGGCTCCGGCCTGAGCATGGAGCAGACCCGGCAGGTCTTTCTCACCGTGGCCCTGTTTGCCCACGGCTACGCCAGTATCATCGCGGGGGGAGGAATGGACTACAACGAGACGGAAGCCGCGGAGCATCTGCGCCGCGCATGGAACGGCGCTGTGCTTGCAGCGTACCGGGAGGAAACGAAATGAGAGTGATCATCCATGATCTGAAGGAGCCCTACGCCGAGCTGATCCGTTCGAAATGCGACCGGGTCATCGAGGCGGACGGAAAATACGCCCCCTGCCAGGGGTGCTTCGGCTGCTGGACAAAGCATCCCGCCCGGTGCCGCATGAAGGACACCCTGCAGCAGGTCTGCCGGATCATCGGCCAGGCGGACGAGCTGGTGATCATCACGAAAAATCTCTACGGCGGGTACGACGCGGAGGTGAAAAACGTACTGGACCGCTCCATCGGGACCTCCACCCCCCTAAGCACCTACCGGGGGCGGCAGATGCACCACACCCTGCGGTACGGCAGGCATGATCTGTGGAAGGTCATCGTCTATGGGGAGAGCTCCGATGCGGAGCAGGACACCTTCCGGTATATGGCGGAGCGAAACGCGCTCAATGATGGATTTGCGCGGTGGGAGGTCTGCTTTCTCAAGGACTTTTCCGAGCTGGAGGACATGCTATGAAAACCGTATTTATCAACTGCAGCCCCAAAAAGCGCTTTAGCGCCTCCTCCTATTTCCTGTTCCTGCAAAGGCTCTTCGTCAGAGGAGAAAAAGTCACGGAAAAGCTGCGCACCCCGGCGGATCATGACCGCATCCTGGCGCAGCTCCAGGGCGCACGGACCGTAGTCTTCGGCGTGCCCCTCTATGTGGACGGGATCCCGTCCCATGTCCTTCGCTTTCTGGAAGAAATGGAGCAGTTCTGCAAAGAAAAAGACCTGCATCCGCAGGTCTGTTGTATCGCCAACAACGGCTTTATCGAAGGCCGGCAAAACGAGCCCCTGATGCAGAATTTCCGGCATTTCTGTACGCATGCCGGGCTGACCTGGTGCGGAGGGGTCGGCATCGGCGGGGGCGTGATGCTGAATGTGACCCGGATCCTCTTTTTGGTGGATGTGGGACTTCTGGCACTGAACACCCTGCTCAGCGCGGTAAACACCGGCAATCTGTTCCCCGCGGAGGCCTGGATCAGCTTTGCGGAAAACGCGACGCTCCTTCTGTACTTTCATCTGGGCGTCCTGTTTTACCTGGGCCGGCTGGGAGGCGCCATCCGGAAGGGAACGGACTGCGGGCAGGGCTATACCCGCATCCTGATCCCCTCCTTCCTGTTCATCCTCTTCGCGGACATCTTCTTTTTCCTCATCTCCCTCTTTGAGGGCGGGCTCTTCCGCGGATGGCTGGCAAGAAAGCTCTATCGGGAGTCATAAGCTCCGTTCCCTTCATGCTTTGGCCGCTAGCGTCATGACTCTCCGGTAGCAGAGAAATGCCAGAAGCGCCGTGACTGCCGTAAACAGGAGGGACAGCACATTCCGGTCCATCCGGGTGCCGAGAAAGACGGACAGCACCACCAGACCGATGGTTACGAACGTATTGGGGAACATGTAGAGCGCTACGGCAGCTCCCTGTTTCACCACCTCCACCTCGTTCTCCCAGTCCAGACGGAGGAACCGGATGCCGCAGACACATCCCCAGGCAGAGGAAAAGCCAAGCGCCGCACAGCCCTGCACCAGATACAGAAGGGTCGTTCCAAGGGGCACCCGGGCGGAGGCGCACATGCAAAGGGTGGCAAAAACCATAAAAGGAAGGGTCAGACCCAGGTTAAACAGCATCTTGCCCCGGTACAGATCCCGGCTGTCTATGGGAAGGCTTTTCACGATCCAGTAGTTCTTCCCCTCCAGGGAGGGAGAAGCCGTGGTCGTCGCCACCATCCCCAGGAGGAAATAGACGATGAGCGGGATGGAGGGAAAAAGCATCTGTGTCTCGATGGGGGCGTTTCGGGTAAACAGGGCAATGAACCGGTCAAAGCCCAGGATGAGGACCGCCAGTCCCAGCACCAGGCAAAAAAGCTCCCCCAGTCCCATATTCACCAGATATACCGTGGATCCCAGCATTCTGCGAAGCTCCTTAAAGGCGATGGCCAGGAGGACAGAATGCTTTTTTTGCGCGCTCAGCCGGTACTGTCCCGCTGCCCCATGGGCATGAAGGGAGGAATTGATCTTCCGGTAGGACCTTCCCACCGTCAGAAATACCGCTTCGAACAGGAGCAGGGAACACCCCGCAAGGAGCAGGATACGGGAAATGCGAAGCCCGGTGACGGACTCGGCGAACCACAAAGCGGGCGGATAGACCCCGGCGATATTCTCCGTCAGATTCGCCAGGGACTCCAGCGTCTCCTCCACCCGATCATCCCGGATCATGTCTTCGATCAGGAACCTGGAGGCGAAGAGCAGCAGCGTCACGCCGGTGACCAGCACAGTCTGGATCACGGTCTTGTTTCGAAAGCCGGAGCTGACCCGGGCGATCAAAAAACCCAGAAAGGCCGCGATCAGCATGGGGATCAGGGGCAGCACCAGGGACAGGCAGATCCAGATCAGATATACGGACAGTCCCGGCCGCTCATAGATTCCGTACCCTGCCATCATGGAAAGCGCGATCCCCAGATACCAGGGCAGGCTCTGGCAGTACATATACAGGAATTTGCAGCCTGCCACCGTCCTTGCTTCAAAGGGCAGGGACATGAGCATGTCATATTCCTTGAATCCGAAAAGATACCCGTTCGTTTTAAACAGGGTCAGCAGAAAAGCCATGGCCGAGATGGTCAGCGAGCAGAGTACGGGGATGGAGCCCGCGATCCCCATCTGTCCGTAGCCTATCGAAGTCGCCACGCAGTAGGCGATCAGGAGCAGATACAGGATCCCGAAGCCGATCCAGCCCGCGATCACCTTTCCTCTTTTCTTTTTGTCCTTACTGTATTTGTAGATATTGCGCTGGCTGGTGGAAAGCAGCAGCGTTTTCAGAAGAAGCCATCCGTTATTTTTCATCGACGACCTCCAGGAATGTCTCCTCCAGGGATCTGCCCTCCGTCAGCTCCTCCATGGTGCCCTCGGCGATGATCTGTCCCTGCTTGATGATGGCGACCTTGTTGCACAGCTTCTCCGCCACATCCAGCACGTGGGTGGAGAAAAAGACCGCCGTTCCCTGTTCGCACAGCTCGTGCATGATCTCCTTTAAGGTATAGGAGGCCTTGGGATCCAGTCCCACAAAGGGCTCGTCCAGCACCAGAAGCTTCGGACTGTGAATGAGTGCCGACACCAGGGCCAGCTTTTGCTTCATGCCGTGGGAGTAGGAGCCGATGAGGTCCCCCAGGGCCTCCGTGATCTCCAGCCTCCCGGCATACCTTGCGATCTGTTCCTCCCGCTCCTTCGCGCCGATCCCAAAGACATCCGCCACGAAATTCAAATACTGGATCCCCGTCATGTTCTCGTACAGATCCGGATTGTCCGGGATGTAGGCCGTAATGCGCTTACAGGCCATGGGCTCCTCCTTTACGGAGTGTCCGTCTATCCGGATCTCCCCCTCCGTGAAGTCCAGCACCCCCACCACAGCGCGGATGGTGGTGGATTTTCCGGCGCCGTTATGGCCGATAAAACCGAAGATATCTCCGCTCTCCACCGTCAGGCTCACCTTGTCGGCTGCCTTTTTGCCCTCTCCGTAGACCTTGGTATATCCCCGGATCTCCAGGACCGGTTTTTTCTCTCTGCCTGTTTCCATCATGGTGTCTCCCGTCTCTTGGACAGTTTCGTTTTCCTTTTGCAGGTTCTTTACTTGATATCCAGCTCCGGCGGAATGTCCAGTTCCTCCGAAACATATTTCCCGTTCTTTTTTCGCTGGCGAACGCACTCAGACAGAAGATACTCGATCTGGCCGTTGACGGACCGGAAATCATCCTCTGCCCAGGCTGCGATCGCATCGTAAAGCTTTGGGGAAAGCCGGAGCGGCACCTGTTTTTTCTTATCGTCTGTCGCCATCTGTTCCTCCGCTTTTCCGTGTCATGTCTTCAGGTACTCAGTACAGACTGCCGGAGTTTACCACCGGCTGCGCATTCTGGTTGCCGCACAGGACCACCAGCAGGTTGGAGACCATGGCCGCCTTGCGCTCCTCGTCCAGCTCCACCACATGGTTCTCGGAGAGACGGTCCAGCGCCATCTCCACCATGCCCACGGCACCGTCTACGATCATCTTCCGGGCATCGATGATGGCGGAGGCCTGCTGTCTCTGCAGCATCACGGCTGCGATCTCGGGAGCATAAGCCAGATAGGTGATCCGGGCCTCCACGATCTCCAGTCCCGCATCCGCGACACTCTCCTGGATCTCCTCCCTGATGCGGCCCGCCACAGTCTCGCTGGAGCCCCGCAGGCTCCCCTCGTCCGCCACGCCGTCACCGGTGGTATCCACACCCTGGGCCACATCGTAAGGGTAGATCCGGACGATGTTCCGAAGGGCGGAGTCGCACTGCAGGGACAGGAACTCTTTGTAGTTGTCCACATTGAAGGCAGCCTTTGCGGTATCCACCACTCTCCAGGTCACAGCGATGCCGATCTCCACCGGATTGCCCAGGCAGTCATTGATCTTCTGCCGGTTGTTGTTCAGGGTCATGATCTTCAGGGACATCTTCCGGTTATACAGCTCCGCCGTATTCACACTGGCCAGGGTACCCGCTGCGGAGAGCATCACACCTGCGCCTCCCTCTTTCACGTCACCGCTCTGGTTCAATCTGGTGGCGGACGCCGGGTTCACTGCGGAGCAGAAGGGATTCACGAAATAAAATCCCGCATCCTTCAGCGTTCCGACATACTTTCCGAACAGGGTCAGCACCAGAGCCTCCTGGGGCTTTAACACCTTCAGACCCAGAAAGAGGATCCAGGTCACGCACAGAAGGACGATGCAGACCACTGCCAGCACCGGGCTGTTCTGGATCCCGAAGATCAGCCCTGCGATCTCCAGAATGTACGCCAGAAGCGTCAGAAGCAGCACCGCCATTCCGTTTTTGCTCTTGCTCAGAACGATCTCCTGCATTTCAATGTTGTTATTCATATCCTTATCCTTTCCGCCGCCTCCCGGGTCCCAACCTCTGGATACCACCCTCGCGGCTATCCATCTGATATCATTTTAATATCATATCCATTTCTATTTGTCAACACCCTACCCCACAAAAAAAGAAGCCCCCGGGGGGACTTCTTCGCGAAGGAGCCTCTGCGAAGATGCGAAGCATCTTCCAACATATTAGAGCCCGTTCGCGAAGAAGCCTTTGCTCCAAGCGTTACGGGCTCTTATATGTGTATCGAGCGTTACGGGCTATAACACTTGCTTCCTACCTGGAGTTGCGCAGCAACTCCTTAACATATTAGAGCCCGTTCGCGAAGGAGCCTTTGCTCCAAGCGTTACGGGCTCTTATATGTCATTATTCCTTGACCGCACCGATATTCACACCGGTGACGAAGTACTGCTGCAGGAACGGATACAGGATCATGAAGGGCAGGATCGCGCAGACGATGGCCGCGTAGTACAGCGTATTCTGCGATACCTTATAGGCCGTTGTAGGCGTATCTCCGTCCATGACCATGACCCGCAGGATGTACTGGAAGTTTACCTGGTCACGGTTGGTGATGTAGATCTGCACGGTGCTGTAGTCGTTCCACACCGTCACGGCATACATCAGACCGATGGAGGCCAGGGCTGCCTTCGAAAGCGGAAGGACGATCCGGAAGAAGATCCCCATGGGGGAGCATCCGTCGATCTTCGCCGCCTCAAACAGGGATGCGGGGATGCCTTCAAAGAAGTTTCTCATCAGCACCAGGTTATACACGTTCATGCCGTGCTTTACCACCAGGATCCACATATTGTCCACCAGGCCCAGCTGCCGCATCACCAGGTACTCCGGGATCATACCGCCGGAAAAGATCATGGTAAAGAGCAGGAAGTAGGACATGGCATTGCGTCCCGGCATATCCTCCTGGCACAGGACATAGCCTCCCAGGGTGGACATCACCAGTCCCAGGAGCGTCCCCAGGATGGTGGTGATCACGGAATTCAGGAAGGGTCTGTACAGCTTCTGGGTCGTCAGGATGGTCAGGTAGCCGGCCAGGGTCGGCTGGTTGGGCCAGAAGCGGAACTGGTACACACCCACCGCGTTGAAGGAATCCACCAGCACCTTCCACAGGGGGAGGAGGACGATGAGTGCAACGATGACAAAGACGATGTAGTTTACGACATCAAATACATGGATATGTTTTTTGGGCTTTCTATATGCCACTTTTGCCTCTGCTGCCATATTTTCCGCCCTCCCTTAAATGATGCCGCGTCCGCGGATCTTCTTGCTCGCCCAGTTACAGATCAGGACCAGCATGCATCCCACGAGACTCTTAAACAGACCCACAGCCGTCGTATATCCGTAGTTCGGGATATTCTGCAGGAAGGTCTTCCGGTAGATGAAGGTGGAGATAACGTCGGACACCTCATACACGCGGGTGTTGTACAGGACGAAGACCGATTCGAACATATTCAGGACCTTCGCCAGGTTCAGGATCAGGACGATGATGATGGTGTTAGCCAGCGCCGGCACCGTCACGTACCAGATCTTCTGCATCCGCTTGGCTCCGTCGATATCCGCAGCCTCGTAGAGCTCCGGATTGATCCCGGAAAGCGTCGCCAGGAAGATGACAGTTCCCCATCCGGTCTCCTTCCAGATGTTGATCATGTAGAAGATCGGCCGCCACATATCCTTCTTGTGCAGGAAGTCGATGCTCTTTTCGATCACTCCCCAGGACTTTAAGGTCTCATTCACGAAACCCGAGGAGGAATTGGACAGGAACAGGGTAAAGATGGCTGCCACCACGGTCCAGGACATGAAGTGGGGCAGATAGATGATGGTCTGCAGGCTCTTCTTTACGAAGAGATTCCCCATCTCGTTTAAGAACACCGAGATGAGCACCGAGACAAATGTAGTGATGAGCAGCTTCATGATGGACAGTTCCAGGGTGTTCTTAAAGGAGGTCCAGAAGTCCTTGTCCCCGAACATCGTCTGGAAGTGTTTGAATCCAACATAGCTGATATTTTTCAGTTTATAATCGTAGAAGGCGTAGCGAACGCCCAGCATGGGCCAGTAATAGATCACCAGCACATAGATCAGAACCGGCAGGAACATCAGATAGTACCCGCGGTTATTCCAGATTCGGGTCCCCAAAGGCTTTTTTCGGATCGGCTCACCGGTAGATGTCTTAGTAGGTTTTTTTGCCATAGCTCCCAATCTCTTTCGTTTGTTGAAAATGTCCTGCCCCGCAAGTCGTCCCACGGGGCAGGACAGGTTATCCGTGCTTTGTGATTAGCCGTTCAGCTCGGAGAGAACGGTCTCGATCTGATCGCCAAAGGCCTCCTGATACTCCGCGATGGCATCTGCGGGAGTCTTCTCGCCGGTGACCACCTGGTTCATCAGCTGCTTCTTCAGGTCTACCAGGTCGTTGTTGATCTCGGACAGGGTCTCGGAAGCGGGTGCCTGAGGAGCGTCCACGCAGTTCTCGGTGAAGAACTTATTTCCTGCGACTGCCAGCTCGGAGGTATCCACATAGCCGTTGGTCAGAGGTGCGATGACCAGGACTGCATCCAGGTGATTCTTCTTCCAGACGGAGTTCGGGTCGTTGGGGGACTGCTTCAGGTGGAAGGTGCCCTCCTCATAGGAATATGTCTTTTCCTTGTCGGTTCCGGCATTTGTGGTGAACTCTTCTGCATGGGTGGACCAGTGAACATCCTCTGCACCGTAGGTCCAAAGGGTCTGCACCACATCGCCGTCCAGCATGGTCTCGATCAGGGCATCAAAGATGGCCTGCTCACGGGAGTTGTCACCGTTCTGATCGTCGGTGATGACCCACACGGGAGCTTCTCTGTTGAGGTAGCCGCCCCAGGAGTTCTTGATCTCCGCAATGGGAGGAAGCATCACGATCTCGGAATCCACTTCCTGTTTCACCAGGTTGTCGGTCAGAGTCTGAAGCCAGGTTCCTGCCCAGTAGGTGAACACACCCTCGGAGGTGGACTGGTCGTTGGAGAACCACTTCTCACGAGCCTGCTTGGTTCCGGCCTCCTCGGTATCGGGGTCGATGAGTCCTGCAGCATAGGCATCAGCCAGTCTCTGCAGAGCCTTCTGGGTAGCCTCCTCCTGGAAGCCGTCCACCCAGACGCCGTCCTTCTGGTAGATAGCCGGATATGCATCCTGCCAGAACTCAGGCATGTAGTTGATGAAGGGAGCCTCGTCCAGCTTGCCGTAGCCTGCTGCGATGACGCCGTAGGTTCCTGCGGAGCCGTTGCCGTCGGGATCCTGCTCGGTAAATGCCTTCAGCATGTTGTAATAATCGTCATAGGTCTTGATGTCGTCGATGCTCATGCCCACTGCATCCAGCCATGCCTTCTTCACATAGGTGACACAGCCATTGCCGTAGGTGGGAGCAAAGCCGTACAGAGCGCCGGTGCTGTCCTTCATGTTCTCGTTGATGGAGGGCAGGGTCACGCGGGACTGGAACTCTGCATTTGCATAAGCGTCTGCCTGATCCCAGAGAAGTCCGGTGGGAGCATACTCACGGAACATGGTAGCGCTCATGATCAGCGCATCCGGGAAGCTTCCGTCACCCGGCTCGCCGGTGGTGAGCAGTCTGGAAACGGTGCCCGAATAATCGGAGTGATCGAGCTGGTTGATGTGAAGCTTGATGCTGTGTCCCAGCTTCTGGCTGACAGCTGCTTCCCACTGCTCGATGAATGCGTCCTGGCCATTGTCGACGGTGGCGGTCAAGGTGCCGTCCACGACGATGTAGAGATCCTCGAGTACATACTCACCCGGAGTCTCTACCGCGGCAGCTGCGCTGCCGGAGCTTTCGGTGCTCGAAGAGCTGCTGGAGCTTTCGGTGCTCGAAGAGCTGCTGGAGCTGGTGGTGCTGCTTGCAGTGCTGCCGCCGTCAGAAGAGGCGTCGGAGCCGCCGCAGGCAGTCATGGACATGACCATCGCCGCAGCAAGAAGGACAGATAAGACTTTCTTCTTCATTTCATTCCTCCCATTACATGTGTTTTTTGGAAATCTTCCAAAGGGTTCATACCCTTATGCACCTACTTTATCATCAATGGGCGAATATGGCAAGCACTTTTTGAAAGTGCTTACATTTTGATTTTTCGCGAAAATTCTTACTTAATCGTTCGCGTTACGGGAGTCGCGGGGTCGCTTCGTGTCTTTTTTCTTCCACCATTTCCGCCTGAAAGCTTGGAAATTCGGCGTTTTTCGACTGTCCGCGTTTTGTGTAACCGCTTTCGCGGCGTTTTCATTCCCTTACACGCTTTTTCCCTTTTTTCTTTCGGATCCCGCGGTTTCTTACATGGCCGCTTTCATAAGTTCTTTCACGGCGGCGTCCCGGATCCTCCGGGCTTTACAGGAAGTGGGCCCGAAGTTCCTCTCCGGACACGGGGGAAAGGTATGCGGGAGCGATGTCGAACACGGTCTTTGCACCGGCACCTCCCTCCCGGGAAAGCCTCGCCACCGCTCTGGCATAGGCCGTCAGCACGGAGCCGGTAAACTCCGGATTGGAATCCAGCTGCAGGCGGTATTCGATGACGTGCTTTTTGCCTTCCGTTCCGGTCTCTCCGCTGTAGATCACGGAGCCTCCGTGAGGAAGACCCGCATGCTGCTCCTTTAACTCCTGCGCGGAGATAAAGTGCACCGTGGTGTCATAGTCCGCGAAGTAGTTGGGCATGGTCTTGATCTCTTCTTCGATCCTGGCCTTGTCCGCACCTTCCTTCGCCACCACGTAGCATTCTCTGGTGTGCTTCTGTCTGGTGGTGAGCTCGGGATTTTCCCCCGCACGGACCTTCTCTAATGCCTCCGGAACCGGCACGGTATACTGTCTTGCGTCCTCCACGCCTTCGATCCGGCGGATGGCATCCGAATGGCCCTGGCTGACGCCCCTGCCCCAGAAGGTGTAATCTTTTCCGCCGGGCAACACGCTGTGGGCATACAGACGGCTTAAGGAGAAAAGTCCCGGATCCCATCCGCAGGAAATGAGCCCCACCTTTCCGGCCTTTTTCGCCGCTTCATCCACCGCCGCAAAATGTTCCGGGATCCTTGCGTGAGTGTCAAAGGAATCCACCACATTATAGAGCGCCGCGTATTTCGGCGTCATCTCCGGCAGGTCCGTGGCGCTTCCGCCGCACAAAATCAGCACGTCCAGATCCTCCGCGCCGCCCTCCAACAAGGAAGCGCTCTTTACCGGTACGCCGGTCACCGTCTTTACCGATGCGGGATCTCTGCGGGAATATACCGCCACCAGTTCCAGATCCTCTGCCCGGGTGACTGCTGCTTCCACGCCTCTGCCCAGATTGCCGTAGCCCAAAATTCCGACTTTGACTGCCATTTGATACTCCTCCTGTATCTGTTTTTATCTTGCTTTTCTTCTGTCATGTCCCCCGGCGCTGTAGAACCGCCGTTTGTCCTCGTACATCCGGTTGTCCGCCTCGGTCTTATGCCTGTGGTAATCCGCATCCCCGGCCCGTGCGAAGGATGTGCCGATGGCCGCATGACGGTTTCTGCTCTCCAAAAGCGCCCTGACCCGTTCCACATCCCGGTCCAGTTCCTCCGGCGTATCCCGGTAGACATAGACCGCGAACTCGTCGCCTCCCATGCGGTACAGATGCTCCGCCCCAAAGACCTCCTTCAGGCACTCCGCCACATCCCGGATCATCTCATCCCCGGCATCATGTCCCTGGGTATCATTGGTGACCTTCAGACCATTGATGTCACACATCAGATATCCGTAAGAGCGGCCGGTGTCCAGCTCCTGGCGTTCAAATTCCCGGATGGCGCGTCTGTTCTTTGCCCCTGTCAGGACATCATGATAGCTGTACTGCAGGAGTGTTTTCTGGTTGTTCCTCTGAAAGATCATCTCCGACAGAAAATACATCAGAAGGCGGATGATCTCGGAAATCTCCCGCATCATCTCGGCCGGGGGATTGTCCACGCCGAAAAAGCCGATGTATTCTCCGTCCAGCATCAGAGGTCCCGTCACCAGGGTGTGGATATCCTGGGGCTTTAAGACATTGTACATATTCTCACTGACGCTTTTGTATTTCTCGATATCATAGATGAGGATGTGGCCGCCCTTTCGGTACTCCTCGTACCAGCTGTCCACCACGCCCTCATAGGGAATTCCCTGCAGATTGCCGATCTGGGGCGTGACCCCCTCCGCACAGTACTCATAAGTATTGTCGAAGGTCCCGTCCCCTCTGTCCTCGAAGATATACGCCCGGTCTGCCTTCAGCTCCCTGCACAGACTCTCCAGGAGCTTTCCGATCTTCGTCTCGGCATCCCCCACCACCAGCACTTCCTGCAGCAGGTGATTGACAAAGCGGTCCCTCTCCAGCGAGTTCTTCTCCGTGGACCACCAGAGGAACACCTGGAACACCATGAAGATGAAAAAGAGCATCAGTCCCAGCCGGAACCAGCTGCCGGTTCCGTAGGAACCGGTCTTTGTCAGCAGATATCTGGACATGTCCATCAGGGCGGTAAAGATGAAACACAGCGCGCCGATGTAGAAATACCGAAGATTGCTGGAAATCCGTTTTTTCCTGCACCAGATCTCATTGTCCGCCAGGATAACGCACATCCAGAGCAGCCCGGAGCCGTAGGAAAAATAGATCAGGGGCACCAGCTGGTGCATGTCGATCCCCAGGGAAAACCGTGCAAACAGAAGACCCAGGATGCTGATCCAGGCGGTTCCGAAGGAAAGCCAGAGAAGCACCGGGCGCTTTACCCGGGTGACGGAATGCACGAAATAGATCAGCGGAAAGATCGCCAGATGCAGCAGAGAGTATACCTGTGTACGACCGGCTATGACCATCCCCGTCAGGTACTGGGGCACACCGGTATCCATCAGATTCCAGAGGCCGAACAGGATGGCGGAAAGCCCCATGGCCCAGAGCCTGCGCATCATCTTGTTCTTCCGGTGCAGTCCGAAATATCCCGCCAGAGCCAGGATCCCCAGGAGGATCATCACCAGGGAGGCGAGACAGGGGAAAAACTCCCGGTCCATGAGGCAGTACCGGTACTCCTCCGGGGTGCAGCATGCCACTTCATTGATCCTGCCTCCCGTGCCGTCCCGGAATGCGGTCTGCGCTTCGATCCGAAGGTTCTGACCGGCATATTCCGGCGTCAGATTGATGACATGATAGGCGATGCCGTCCCCGTATCCGGAAAAATTCTCCCGGGTATCGTAGGCATATACCATCTCCTGCCCGAAATAGACCTGCATCTGCAGATTGCTGGTAGAAATGCAGAGGGAATCATTCCGCTCCAGAACATTCGGCAGCGTTTTCTCATAGACCACCCTGCCTCCGAAATATCCGGCGGAATACGCATTCACATTCACGGGCATGCCGTTTGCCGTCCATCCTTCGGAGAAATCATAATCCTTCAGATGGGAGGCCGAGCCGAAAAAGTCTCCGATGTCGGTGGCCAGGCCGATATGAAATGCCAGAAGAACGATCAGCATCAGATAGATCAGCACGCAGCATTTTGTCAGATTCAAAGATTGACGCTTCATCTACTCCCCCCGGGTAATGGAAGTGTGCGTTTTCAGGTGACTGCTCCTATTTTATCATATTTCGCGTTTCCCTGTATAGAAAAACCATCTCGCCCCGTCAGGCGCGTCAGGTCATTTCGCCAGGATCAGATAGTTCAGGCTGCCGCAGTAATCCCGCATCTCCCGGAAGCTGTCCTCCCAGAGGGCCACCAGCTTGTATACCATCCCTTCCTCCAGGGGCGGCAGTTTTCCGTCCTCCACCCGGATCTGGGCCGCCGGTGCGCGCTCCTCCCAGTCGTCCCTCAGGACATCCTCCGCGCGCCACCCCAGCAGCACTGCCGCATCCGGCAGATCCGCCCCCCGGGGCGCCAGACAAAGCTCCGTGCCTGCGGGGACGATACCGGTTTCGCTGTCCGGTTCCATCATGGATTTCAGCATGCTCCGCATCCCGGCGGTGTCAATGGCGGTGGTCATCCACTCTCCCCCATCCGCCGGCAGGGACCACTCACCCCCTGCAAACAGGATCGTATATTCTGCGCTCCCATCCGCTGTTCGAAGAAGCATCATCGGTATTTCTCCCTCTCCTTCGGATCGGGGCTCTGCCGAGGCTCCGTCCGTCACTCCGGAAGTCTGAGGTGCCGCGAACTGGGCGGGACTCTCCGAGGGCTCTGCGGCATTTTCCGCCTCGGCGGCCGTCTCGGCGTCCCGGATCCCCAGGTCCGCCTTCATGGCGTTTTCCTCCGCGGCTCCCGCCGCTTCTTCCGCAGGAGCCTCCGCCGCTTCTTCCGCATCCGAAAAAGCCTGGGGCGCCGCGCCGGCGAAATCGGATGCAGGCGCCGTGGAAGAACTGTTCTTCCAGGGGGACAGGAGTCTGGGGACTGCCACTCCCACCACCAGAAACAGAAACGCCGCCGCTGCAATGCCCGCTCCCACCCGGGTCATCTTCAGGATCCGCCCCCGTCTTCCGTCCAGCTCCCGTCCGCTTCGAAGCTCCTGGGCCTCCTCCAGAAGAGATCCCTCCAGGCCGCCCATGGCATTCATCACATCCGCAGCGGTGATCCGTTCTGCATGATTCTTCTTTTGTTCCGATCCGGACGTGCTCATACCGCAAATCCCTCCCGCTCCAGATATTTCTTCAGTTCTTCCCGCTCCCGAAACAGGATGCTCCGCACCGTCACTTCCTTCATCCCCGCCGCTTTTGCGATCTCAGGGATCCCGTCACAGTAAAAATACCGGCTGACAAAGATCTGACGGTTCCGTTTATTCCTTCCCTCCAGGAAATCCTGAATGCATTTTGTGAGGCGGTTTCCTTCCGTCTCCTCCCAGGTCACATCCCCGCTGCCCAGGACCTCCTCCAGCTCATCCAGGGCCAGTGCGTATTTCGAACCGCTTCTTTTTTCGCTGCTCTGCCTGCGATACAGGTCGATGGCCAGATGTCTGGTGATCTTTCCCAGATAGCTCGAGAGCACGGCGGGGCGGTTCTCCGGCATGGAGTTCCAGGCCCGCAGGTATGTGTCACTGACACATTCCTCGCTGTCCTGTGCGCTGGAGAGGATGTTGTCCGCGATGACCGTCAGATACTTTTCGTATTTTTCCTTCGTCCGGAGGATGGCATCTTCACTCCTCGCCCAGTACAGATCCACGATCTTTTCGTCTTCCATTGCCACGGCCTTTGCTTCTCCTGTCTACCCCTATATACGGATTTTTGTCCCGTCTGTTGCAGATGTTCTGAAAAACATCCGAAAAAGAAATCTGCGGATGGCGCAGCCTACCCGCCATCCGCAGATGCGTCGTTTCTGTGTTTTACAGCTTGAACTGCCTAGTAATTCAAGCTGTTTTATAGCTTGAATTGCCTAACCATATCCGTCAGATGCCCGGCCGTAACCTGCTGATTGGTGGCCAGCTCGGCCACGGATTCCACGGCGTCGGTGACGCTCCCCACGGATTCGGTGACATCCGCACTTCTCGTGGAGGTGTCCTGGGTGCTCTCGGCGATGTTGGCCACGGCGGTATTGACCTCGTCCATGGTGGAACGGATGTACTCCGCCATCTCCCGGATCTGCTCGGAGAAGCTTCCGAACTGCTCCGCATCCTGTCCGTACTGCACGCCGATATTGTTGAACTTCTCATAATCCGGCGTAACGGTCTCGGTGACAAACTCCAGCAGCTTTCCGCTGCCGTCGGAGAGTCCCTTCACCGCATCCTGCACGCTGCTGACGGTATTCTGGATCTGCTCCACCGCCTCCGCGGTCTCAGTGGCCAGCTTGTTGATCTGCTGCGCCACAACGGCGAATCCGCGGCCCGCATCTCCTGCTCTGGCAGCCTCGATGGAGGCATTCAGGGAGAGGAGATCGATCTCGCTGGCGATGTCGGAGATGGCATTTGCCAGATTCTCGATCTCGCTGACCACCTCTGCATTCTTGGTGGCCTCCCGAAGTTCCGTCTCTCTCTGTCTGGCGATGGAGATGGCGCTGTCGTAGGCCTCCTTGCTGTCACGCTGCACCTGATCCGCGCGCTTTGTGATGACCTCCACCTCTCTGGCGATCTCTTCCGTCTCCTTTGCCAGTCTCATGACGGAATTGTTCACTTCCGTAGCGGATGCGGAGACCTCCTCCGTGGCGGCACTGGTGGACATCATGGCTTCGTTCACTCCCACCATATTGTCCTGGATCCGGGCAAACTCCGCGGAGAGCTCTTCGCTCATGGCCCCCAGGGTGCTGGCTGCATCGTTGATATTGTCGGATTCCGTAGAGATATCCCGGATGATCCCCTTGTTGCTGCGGTACATGTCATTGAGTGCATTCCCCATCATGCCCAGCTCATCCGAGCGCCGGATGGAAAGCTCGTCGATGGTGAAATCTCCGGAGGCCAGTACGGAGGCGAAATGGCTGACTCCGACGATGGGCCTTGCCAGGGATCTGGCCACAAAGAAGATGATGAGACTGCTGATGACGATGGCCAGGATGCAGAGCATGAACATGGCATTGATCATCTTCAGCACCGGCTCCCTGACTTCCGAATCCGGAAGGATCAGGAGCAGACGCCAGTTCACTTCCGGTACGGTCCGGAAGGAGACACTCATGGTTTCTTTTCCGTCCGCAAACTGCGTGCTGCCGCTTTCCGCTCCGGTGACCGTACCTCCGATGCGTCCGATGGCATCGGGATCATCGGAGAGCTTCAGCTCCTGCGCCGTTTTGGAGCTGTCGGGGGAATAGATGTAGGTCCCATTGGAGGACACCAGCACGGCATAGCCCGCTTTGCCCACCTGGATGCTGCCGATGAGCTCGCTGATGGTTTCCAGACCGATGTCCACGGTGATGCAGCCGATGTACTGACCCGCCGCGTCAAAGATGGGAGCGGAGCAGCTGGCCATGACGGATGCGGAAGCCGGATCATAGTATGGATCGGTGATGACCGCCTCCAGGCTCCTCATCGCCTTTGCATTGGTGTAGTATTCCTGTACGAAATAATCATACTCCGCGTTGGAGTATTCCCAATCCTCCACCACGGAGGATCCGTCCCGGTACCAGTAGGGTCCCACGTACTGCTCTCCGGCATACTGTGCATCCCCTTCATAGACATAGGGTTCAAACCAGATGCCGCTCCCCAGGATCAGGTCATTGGAGAGGACGGTATCGGAGAAGATCTTTGCATAGGAAGAGATATCCGCTGTTTTGTAGGTGTTGCCCACGAAGATGGAAAGATTCTCCGCCGTGATCCGGATCATCTCCAGATCCCGGTCAATGCTTTCCACATTTGAACGGATCTCGGCGTCCAGATATTTCGACGTCTGATCGGAGATCTCCCGGTTTGCCATAAAGGCTCCCACCAGAGATACGGCGACCAGGAACGCCACCACCACGGGAATGATCATCAGGAGCATCCGCCCCTGGATCCCGATTCCTTTTTTCTTTTCCGAAGCTTTGGCCATAAGTGTCTCCTTCCTTTGATGTCCCGCTTATGGGAAAGTGTTCAGCCGATATAAACCGGCCTGCCTCCTGCTGTGAGTTTTCCGTCCCGGACCGTCACGGTGCCTCCGTCATATTCGTTACGGTACGATCCGTCCGGAAGGTCGATCAAAACTGTGCCCTCCTTTCCCTGCAAACAAAAGATCCCGTACTTGACCTTTTTGCCGTCGCTTCTCCTGCAAACGGCAATCTCTTCCCGATCGTAGCCTTGTGCCGTGAAGTAATCCTCTTCGGAAAGGTGATCCTTTTTATATCCCGCCAGCCTCCGAAGAAGCGGCGTCAGATCCTTCATCTCATCCCTGGTGATGACCTCCTGCTCAAACAGGCTGGGCTGGTGCGCATCCTGCCATTCCTGCCCCGCATACAGCAGGGTAGTCCCCTTCAGGAAATAGAGCATTGCCAGGAAGTTCTCCATCCGGACCGGATCCTTGATGATGGACGCGATCCGGGGCAGGTCGTGGTTTTCCAGATACCGGAGCTTGATATGATTGTCCGGCAGCACCGCATCCTGATAGGTCAGGAGCGCGGTGTAGGCAGAAAGCGGAGCCTTCCCTTCCAGATAGGCATCAAAGACCTCACGGATGTCATATTCATACTCCATATCAAAAGCGCGGTAGAGCATGCTGTCCGGGATGGCTGCGAATCCGTGCTCCCTGCAGTAGAGATTAAAGCCTCCGTGAATGGATTCCGCCAGCCAGATAAACCCGGGATGGACCTCCTCCACGGCTGCCCGTGCCTCCTCCCAGAAGGCCAGGGGGACCAGGGACGCCACATCGCAGCGAAAACCGTCCACGATCCGGGCCCACATCTTCAGGCTCCCGATCTGGTACGCCCAGAGATCCCGGTTCGAATAGTCCAGGTCGATGACATCAGCCCAGTCGCCGACTTTATTGCCGAAATTCCCGTTTTCATCGTGGTAAAAGAATTCCGGATGTTCTTTTGAAAGAGTGGAATCAGGAGAAGTGTGATTATAGACAACGTCGATCATGCAAAGCATGCCGCGCTCATGGATCGCATCCACCAGCGCACGGAAATCTTCCATGGTACCGTATGCCGGATTTACCGTCCGGTAATCCCGGTTTGCGTAGGGACAGCCAAGACTTCCCTTTTTGCCCTCTACCCCGATGGGGTGAATGGGCATGAACCAGATGATGTCGCATCCAAGATCCCGGATCCTGTCCAGATCCGGAATGACCGCACGGAAGGTACCCTCCGCCGTATGACAGCGGACGTAGATGGAATAGAGAACGCTCTGTCTCAGGGACTTCGGAGTGTTATTCGCCATTCGCTTTCCTCTTCGATTCTCTTTTGACTTTTTGCTGTTTCATCCAGGGGTAGATCCAGTCCTCGTAGATAAAGGATACCACCGCCGCGGCAGGTATCGCAAGCAAAATCCCCACCAGGCCGAAAAACTTTCCGCCCATGATGATGGAGATCAGGGTCCAGACAGGGGGGACTCCCATGGCCTCTCCGAAAAGCCTGGGCTTTAACACATACCCGTCCACGGTCTGAAGCACCACCGTAAAGATCAGAAAGGCCAGCGCCAGGATGGGATCGGTGAGGACCAGGATAAACCCGCCCAGCGCGGCGCCTGCAATGGGACCGAAGGTGGGCAGAAGGTTCGTCACTCCCACGATGACGGAGATCAGGGCGACATAGGGCATTCGAAACGCCAGCATGAAGATGGCATTGACGCATCCCACGATGATGCCGTCCAGCAGGTCAAATCCGATGTACCGGAGCAGGATCTCGTGGCAGCGGCTCCAGAAATTCCCGTGGGACTCATAGCTCTCATCCGAAAGGAGCGCTCTGCGCAGGCGGTCGAATCCCTTCAGCAGATGCTTTTTGCCCAGCAGGAAGTATACCGCCAGGATCATCCCGATGACCAGGTTGCCGATGCCCACCCCCACGGAGTAGGAGGTGCTCAGCACTGTGGCCAGCTTCTGGGGCAGGGTGCTGAGGAAGCTGCTGACACTCCCGGAGAGGGAGGTGCTGAGCCCGGACATGTTGATGTGGAACCTCGCCGCATATCTGGTGATGTCATCGATATACTTCTGGGCGTTGGAGATGTAGGAGTCCATGTTGGAAGCAATGACCACGATGCTCTCTCCCAGACTGGGGATCAGGGCCACAAACAGCAAAGTGATGAGGGCCACCACCAGGATCAGGGCCACAGCCACGGAAAGGGTGTGCCTAAGCTTTTCGCTTTGTTCGATGCGTCTGTCCTCGTTTTCCGTCCGCTCCGTTTTGGATGTCAGCGCCTGGATCTTTTTCCCCGGCCGGAACAGTTTCTTTTCGCAAAAGTCCGAAATGGGATTGATGAGATAGGCGATCACCAGCCCCACCACGATGGTGTTGAAAAATTTCAGAAAGTCCAGGATCCACCCGAAGATCATCCCCAAGTGAGTCAGGAGCACAAAGAGCAGTACCGCGCTGCAGGTGGCAACGGTGTACGCAAACCAGGGTTTTTCCAGGAGTTCCTTCAGCTTTTTCATGTCCCTCAGATCCTTTCCGATTCAGCCGGTTGTCAAATCATCTCTGATAGAGCTTTCCCGTGTAGGCGGGGTGCGTCTTGTCCCGCAGCAGGCCGATGGCCGTGGGGATGGCCCCCAGCAGGGTGTAGAACATCAAAAGACCCAGATTCTTATAATAGTCGGAGGCTTCGATCATCCCTCTGCGAAGGATCTCCGGCAGCACCCGGAATCCGGTGATCACGTCCGTGTCCAGTTCCTTTGCGATGATAAATCCCCAGTCCACGCGGTCCGCCACATAGGTCATGAGGATCATGAGGACGATGCTGAAGATCACGCCCTTCACCGTCAGCTTTCCTCCCAGGATCTCATATCCCTTGATGGCACATACACCCATCAGGATCCCGGGGAAGATGGAAACATATCCCAGCCTGCTGATGAGCAGGATCGCCGCCGCTCCCAGAAGGGAGCCCAGCAGAGCCCCTGCAATGCCGGGGAGAATATGCTCGGTCTTATTTTGCTGCTGCACATGTGCTTCTTCCACAGCCATGCTCATGGCTCCGAAGCACTCGGGGCACAGGAGTCTGGGGACTCCGCCCACCAGATAGCACTCGGTGCTCTGGGTCTGACCGCATTTTTCGCAGCAGTTTTCATATCCGCCTGAGGAGAGGAAGCTTACGATGGCTGAGAGGGCTTCCACGAGTTTTTCCGCGCTCTTTTTGGCATTGCCCGCCGGTCTGGACACGAAGACCAGTTCAAAGCCTGAGGCCTTCCCGGAGAGGAGCCCCTTGTTCTGTCTGGCCAGGTTCTTTGCGCTTTCCGCGTCGGGGGCGATCCCGGTGCGGGACACGGACAGAAAGATCTGTACCTGCAGGGTGTTGGACATGGGCAGCAGCACCATCTGGTATCCGCCGTAATAGCCGAAAAGGCACCCCGCCTCCTCGTCCAGGATCAGTCCGGTCTGCTGGGCGGTCATTTGAAACAGTTGTTTTTGATTGTTGTACATCGGAATCGCTCCTTTTATCTTCCCGCGCAGAAGGCGTCAATGCCGTCGGCCATCCCCTGCGCCAGTTTATTCTGATATTCTTCTGTGGCAAAGAGCGCATCTTCCTTCGGATTGGTCATAAATCCCACCTCCACGATGGTGACGGGGACGCTGGCCCAGTTGATCCCGCTCATGGTATCGGTCTCCCAGACGCTGCGCTTTTTGCATCCCGCCGCGTTCACCAGTCCCTCCAGCACCTTGTCGGAGAGCAGTCTGCTCTGATCGTGGAGCGATCCGTTATAGGGATTGGAGGGGGTCTGGCAGATGGTCATGGCGCCCTCCGCCGTCTGGCTGTCGGATCCGTCCGCATGGATGCGGATAAAGGCGGCTGCATTTGCCTCGTTTGCCATCTGGGCCCGCTCACTGTTGCTGATGTTCACATCATGGGACTCCCGGCACATGACCACGGTATAGCCCCTGGCCGTCAGCTCATCCCGGAGCTTCTGCGCCAGGATCAGGGTCAGCTCGTATTCCGCCATTCCGCTGACGACGCCCCTGGTCCCGGAGGAGACCTTGGCTTTCATCTCCGTCGCGCCGGGGCCGATGGGCTCCTTTTCATTGTTGCCCTTGGCCTGATGCCCCGCATCGATGGCGATGACCTGGCCCTGTCCCGTGACAGAGGCCGGCTGAGGGGCCGGCGCAGGCTCGGGTGCGGGCTCCGGTGCAGGCTCCGGTGCAGGCTCCGGTGCAGGCTGTTCGCTCTCCGGCTCCCGGTTATCCCCGGATCCGGTCGCTTCGGTTTCATTCTGCCCGGCTTCGTTTTCTCCAGCTTCAGGCTGTCCGGCTTCGGTCTGTCCGTCTTCGGTCTGTCCGGCTTCAGGCTGTCCGGCTTCAGGCTGTCCGGCTTCGGACTGCCCGGCTTCAAGCTGTTCGCCTTCGGACTGTCCGGCTTCGGGCTGCCCGGCTTCAGTCTGTTCGTCTTCGGGCTGTCCGACTTCGGACTGCCCGGCTTCGGGCTGTCCGTATTCGGACTGCCCGACTTCGGGCCTAGTCTCCCCGGGCTCCTCCGCGGGCGTCGCAGGATCCGCAGACGCCTGGGCCGTGATGGGCTCTCCCTCCAGCCGGATGGCCTGCGCCTCCTCCGGTCTCGGGGTATCCGCCCTTCCTGCACAGCCCGCAAAGAGCAGCAGCATCAATGCTGCCAGCAGCACCGGCTTTCGGATTCTGCACTTTTTCATTTCTTTTTCTGATGAGCCAGAATGTAACCGATGGTGCCGGGAGCGAATTCCTCCTGCTCCCTCTTTCTGTCTCTTCCTTTCTCGTTCTTCGGTCCCCGGCCTTCCTGTCTCCCTGCACCGGGACCCTTTCGTTCGACGCCCTTTGCGCCTCCGGCGGTCTTTCCGGCACCGGCGGTCTTTTCACCGCCTTCGTCCAGCCGCATGGTCAGGGAGATCCGTTCTTTCTCCAGATCCACGGCCAGAACCTTCACCTCCACCACATCTCCGACGGAGACCACATCCAGCGGATGCTTGATGAAGCGGTCCGTCATCTGGGAGATGTGCACCAGACCGTCCTGATGGACCCCGATATCCACAAAGGCACCGAAATCAATGACATTCCGCACGGTTCCCTTCAGGATCATCCCGGGCTTTAAGTCCTTCATATCCAGCACGTCGCTGCGAAGCACCGGGCTGGGCATGTCCTCTCTGGGGTCTCTTCCGGGCTTTTCCAGTTCCTGGAAGATATCCGCCAGGGTCAGTTCTCCGATCCCCAGCTCTGCGGACAGTGCTTCCTTGTCCGCCTTCCGCTCGAACTCGGAGATGGCCTTCTCGTCCCGCAGCTCACAGCCCATCTTGTCCAGGAGCTTTTTCGCCGCGGCATAGGACTCCGGATGGACGCTGGTGGCATCCAGAGGCTCTTTTCCGCCCCGGATCCGAAGGAATCCGGCGCACTGCTCAAAGGCCTTGGGCCCCAGCTTGGGAACCTTCTTCAGCTGAGCGCGGCTCTCAAAGCGGCCGTTTTGTTCCCGGTACTCCACGATATTTTTCGCCAGGGTCTGGTTGATCCCGGACACGTATTTTAACAGGGCTGCGGATGCGGTATTTAAGTCCACTCCCACGGTGTTCACCGCGTTTTCCACCACGCCTCCCAGGGCCTCGCTGAGCTTCTTCTGGTCCATGTCATGCTGGTACTGCCCCACACCGATGGACTGGGGATCGATCTTTACCAGCTCGGAGAGGGGATCCTGCAGACGTCTGGCGATGGAGGTGGCGCTGCGCTGTCCCACGTCAAAGTTGGGGAACTCCTCCGTGGCCAGCGCACTGGCGGAATAGACGGATGCCCCCGCTTCATTGGTGATCACATACTGAACATGCGCCTCGGGGATCTCATGCAGGAGTTCCACGATGACCTGCTCGGACTCTCTGGAGGCGGTTCCGTTTCCCACGGAGATCAGGGTGATCCCGTATTTTTTGATGAGCTGCTTCAGGATCCGCTTGGATTCCTCCACTTTCTTCTGGGGCTCGGTGGGATAGATGACCACGGTATCCAGCACCTTTCCCGTGGCATCCACCACGGCCAGCTTGCATCCCGTCCGGAAGGCGGGATCCCAGCCCAGGACCGTATGTCCCGCAATGGGGGGCTGCATCAGCAGCTGGTGGAGATTCTTGCCGAAGACATCGATGGCACCGTCCTCCGCCTTCTCCGTGAGCATGCTCCGGATCTCCCGCTCGATAGCGGGTGCGATGAGGCGGTCATAGCTGTCGGCGATGGCCTCCTTCAGAGCGGGAGTGGTGTAGGGATTCTCCGAAGTGATGACCTGCTTTTCCAGGTATCCTAAGATCCGCTCCTCCGGTGCCTGGAGCTTTACGCTCAGCACCTTTTCCTTCTCCCCGCGGTTTAAGGCCAGCACCCGGTGACCCGCCACCTTTGATACCGGCTCCTGATAATCGTAATAGTTCTCGTAGACGCTCTTCGTCCCCTCTTCCTTGGCTGTGGACACCAGAGTGCCCGCAGACAGGGTCAGATCCCGGATGAAGGTGCGGTGATCCGGATCGTCGGAGATCCGCTCCGCGATGATGTCCTTTGCACCCGCGATGGCGGCTGCCGCATCCGGCACTTCCTTTTCCGCCGCCTTCACGGCGTCTTCCTTGCTGTCGGAGGCGGGCTCGATATGTCCGGTGACATACTTTGCAGCCTCCTCCTCCAGAGGCGCTGCCGCGTTCTGTGCCAGGATATACTCCGCCAGGGGCTCCAGTCCTCTGGCCTTTGCGGCTGTGGCTCTGGTTTTTTTCTTCTGCTTGTACGGGCG
>JAFYFY010000010.1 GCA_017543485.1 Lachnospiraceae bacterium
AAAGAAAGTGCTCTCCGGCAACGGGCGTTTCATCCGGGCCCATCAGCTTTTGGCCCTTCTGTATATCGACAGCGAGCAGTGGGAGAAGGCGGAGCGGGAGCTTCAGAAGTGCCTGGCCGTGGATCACAACAATACCTTAAGCCTCCGGTATCTGGCCGAGGTGGAAAGAATGCTCTCCCCGGAGGAGGGCGAATCCCACTTGCCAAAGCCCAAAAAGGACGATATCATCCGCTACGAGCGGGACGGCATGGACATCATCCAGCCCAGGGACTATGTGGAGCCCAAGAGCGGCGGTTTCGGCACCATCCTGAACATCGTCATCGGTCTGGTGCTGGGGGTGGCAGTGACCTGGTTTCTGGTGATGCCTGCCAAGGTAGAACAGGCCAGGAGCGAAGTCCGGGCGGAAGTGACGGCGGTGAATGAGCAGCTGGATGCAAAGACCTCCCGGATCCAGGAGCTGGAGGACCGTGTGGAGACCCTGCAGAATGAGGTCCAGTCCTACAAGAACATCGTGGAGGGTTACTCCGGCGAGGACGGGACGCTGCGCAGCATGGACAAGCTTCTGGAGGTGGCCTCCGCTTATCTGGAGAATCAGGATATCCATCAGGCAGCGGAGGGGCTGGAGGCGGTTTCCAAGGCCGTGGATCTGGATGCCATGAGCGAGGCCTTTAACGGCCTGTACCGGACCATCCTGCGGGCCATCGGTCCGGAGCTGTCCGCGGAGTATTACAGCGAAGGCTTTACCGAATACCGGAACGAGAACTACGAAACGGCCATTGACCGGTTCTCGAAGTCGGTGTACTACGATGAGACCAATATGGATGCGCTCTTTAACCTCGGAAATGCGTACCGTCTCCTGGGAGATCGGGAAAACGCCATCTCCGTGTACCAGCGGGTGATCCTGGAATTTGAGGGGACGGACCGCGCAAAGCGCAGCCAGCAGTACCTGGACGAACTACAGGGGAACTGACGGATGACGGACCACAATCCCACGGAAGAGGAAGACTTTGAGATCCTGCGGTTTTCGGAAGAAGAAGAGGAGCCCCAGGAGCGAAGGAAGCCCGATCCGGAGAGCAGAAAAAAGAAAAAGCGCAGAAGAGGAGCCCTCCGGCAGATCGCTCTGGCCCTGTTTTACCTGCTTCTGGTGCTTCTGATCCTGTACGGCGCCACCACGCTGTATCTGTGGATCGACGACAGGATGGCCGAAAATCTGTCCCATATGGGAGCGGAGAGCGGCGAGACCGCGGGGCAGGAGACGGCGGAGCCCGCTCAGCAGACGGATCCCCAGGCGGATGCGGCTGCGACCCAGGACAGTCCCTACCGCTACACCCGTGCGGATGTGGACAGAGCCTACGAGCTGGGGCTGCAGGAAGGACGGGAGAGCGTTCTGGCACAGCTGATGGAGAGTCTGGCGGAGACCACCTCCGTGATGCAGGCCCTGCGCCCCCTGTACCCGAAGCATGTCATCGTGGCCAGCGGCGGGACCTTTCATTTTGTACGGATCAATGAGGAACTGAAAAAATGCGCCCTGGTCCAGGAGGAACTGGTCCGGGATGCGCAGACAGGCGAGCTGAGCGTCGTAAGAGACGGGGAGACCATCTCCCACAAGGGCATCGATGTCTCCTCCCATCAGGGGGAGATCAAATGGGACCAGGTGGCGGCCGACGGTGTGGAATTTGCCATCATCCGGGTGCTGTTTCGCGGATACGGCTCCGGGGCCATCGTGGAGGATGAGCGGTTCGACGACAACATCTCCGGCGCCCTGGCAAACGGGGTGCAGGTGGGGGCCTATGTGTTCTCCCAGGCCATCACCGAGGAGGAGATGCTGGAGGAGGCAAACCTGGCCATCGAAAAGGTATCCCCCTATGCGGCGGGAGTGCCCATCGTCATCGATGTGGAGCGAGTGGCCGGAGCCAATCCCCGGATGGACGCACTGAGTCCCTCGGAGCGCACGGACCTGGTGCTCCTTTTTTGCGAGACGGTGCGAAAGGCCGGATATCAGCCCTATATTTATTTCAATACCGAAATGAGCATCCTGTTCCTGGAACTGGAACGGCTGGAAGAGATCCCGAAATGGTACGCCTCCTACTCGGAGGACCTGTTCTTCCCCTATGCCTTCGATCTGTATCAGTACAGCGAAAAGGGAAGCGTGCAGGGGATCAAGGGAAACGTGGATCTGGATGTCACCCTCGATCCCTTCTGGGAAGCAGTGGGGTAATTTCAGCAAAGCGTAAAGCCCTTGGCCTTCAGGCAGCTCTCCACCTCGGCGGAGTCCGGTGCGTGGAAGACCATGATGGGTTTGCCGCTGCTGCGGTTGAAGGACAGATACAGATAGTCCAGATTGATATTGCTCTCGCCAAGAGCCACCAGGAGTCGGTTCAGATTACCCACCTCATCCGTGACTTCCACACCGAGAACATCTGTCATCCGACATAAATAACCGGCGTCTTCCAATGCGGAAACAGCCGTTTCCGGATCGCTGACCACCATGCGGATGATCCCGTATTCCGCGCTGTCATTGGTGACGGAGCCCAGGATATTGATATCGTTTTGCGCAAGCACCGATGTGATCCGCTCCATCGTGCCCTTTTTGTTTTCTGCGTAGATCGAAACCTGTTTTAACATGATCTTTCCTTTCCGGACCGAGGACCCAAGCAGTCCCCGCATCTATTGCAACGGACAAATTCTAACACCTCGGGACGGATTCGGCAAGAACCAGGTACTAGGAAAAGGAGATTATGAAAAAATGGACACTGTGACACAGACTGCCGCACCCAAGGTGATCCTCACCGGAGACCGTCCCACCGGATGCCTGCACATCGGGCATTACGTGGGGTCTCTGAGAAGACGGGTCGAGCTTCAGAATTCCGGGGAGTACGAGAAGATCTTCATCATGATCGCCGACGCCCAGGCTCTGACGGACAATTTCAAGAATCCCGAAAAGGTGCGGGAAAATATCATCGAGGTGGCGCTGGACTACCTCTCCGCCGGCCTGGATCCCTCGAAGACGACGCTTCTGATCCAGTCCCAGATCCCGGAGCTGACGGAGCTTACCTTCTTTTATTCCAATCTGGTGACCGTGGCACGGCTTCAGAGAAACCCCACGGTAAAGAGCGAGATCCAGATGCGGAATTTCGAGACCGACATCCCCGTGGGCTTCTTCACCTATCCCATCAGCCAGGCGGCGGACATCACCGCATTCAAGGCCACCACGGTCCCCGTGGGGGTGGACCAGCTCCCCATGATCGAACAGACCCGGGAGATCGTGAACCGGTTCCATTACATCTATTCCCCGGAAAAGGAGGTCCTGGTGCTTCCAGAGGCTCTGATCCCCGAGAGTGAAGCCTGCCAGAGACTCCCCGGCACCGACGGAAAGGCGAAGATGAGCAAATCCCTGGGGAACTGCATCTACCTCTCCGATACGCCGGATGCGGTAAAGACCAAGGTCATGAGCATGTACACGGATCCTTTGCACATCCAGGTGTCGGATCCGGGGCATCTCGAAGGCAACACGGTCTTCACCTATCTGGATGCCTTCTGCAAGCCGGAGCATTTCGAGCGTTATCTTCCCGATTACGCAAACCTGGAGGAGCTCAAAGACCATTACACCCGGGGCGGCCTGGGAGATGTAAAGGTAAAGAAGTTCCTGTTAAACATCGTGCAGGAGACCTTAGAGCCCATCCGCGCAAAGAGAAAAGAGCTGGAGAAGGATATCCCCGCCGTGTACGAGATCCTGAAAAAGGGCAGCCAGGAGGCCAGAGAAGTGGCTGCACAGACCATGTCCGAGGTCAAGCACGCCATGCGCATCGACTATTTCGAGGACACGGAGCTGATCCGCTCCCAGCAGGAGCGCTTTGCCGCAAAGGAAGGCTGAAGACCATGCGGAAGATGGAATTTAAGATGGAGCGCCCCGGGCTTCTGGAGGTAGGCCAGAAGGTCTACGTCTGGGAGGGGGAGCTTCCCAGCAACTATTACTACACCATCGGGATCCCGGAGGATATGTCCCTGGCCATGTCCCCCAATATCCCCTTTACCCAGCGCCTTCTGTCAAAGGAAGGGACCGTGACGGACATCGTCCGAAATGACCGGGGATACTACGTGACCGCGGAATTTGACGAATAAATAACGCATTCGGCTGAATGCATCACATGCGTTTTTGAGTGAAAAAAGGAGGATGTTATGGATATCGTATCGACACAGGGCGCACCTGCAGCCATCGGACCCTATTCCCAGGGGATCGTGACGGGGAACCTGCTCTTTGCATCCGGACAGATCCCGCTGGATCCGAAGACCGGCACCGTGGTGGGAAGTGATATCACGGAGCAGGCTCATCAGGCGTGTAAAAACGTGGGAGAGATCCTGAAGGCAGCCGGAACGGATTATACGAAGGTGGTAAAAACCACCTGTTTTCTTGCGGATATGGCAGATTTTGCGGCCTTTAACGAGGTCTATGCCGGGTACTTTACCGGAAAGCCCGCCCGAAGCTGTGTGGCGGTGAAGGATCTGCCGAAGGGCGTGTTATGCGAAGTCGAAGTCATCGCTACGCTGTAACCATCACGATCCTGTGTCTGGTGATCCTCACCGGCCTGGGGGTTCTGTTTGTCCTGGTAAGGCAGCTTCGGGAGGACGGCGGAGCCATTCCCTTCGGACAGGAGAGCCGGGGGGAGGAGACGGCGGATCTGTCCGGGGAGCCCCTCCCTGCGTTCGGAGGAGCGGAGCCCATCAGACAGCAGACCGCGGATCCGGCATCTTCGGCGCAGGCAGAAAATATAACGAGTGATGTGGAAAACGCGGAAAGCCAGTCCGGAGAGCCTGAGCAGGCGCCGCAGGAGCCGGAGATCACACCTGTTACCCTGATGTTTACCGGGGACGTGCTCTTCGATTATTCCTTCAATACCAACTACCCTGCCCACGGCGTCAGCGGGATCGTGGATGACGGATTTCTGTCCGAGATGCGGGATGCGGACATCCTGACGGTGAACGAGGAATTCCCCTTCGGCACCACGGGAACCCCCTGGCCGGACAAGCAGTTCACCTTCCGGGTGGATCCGAAATATGTCTCGGTGCTGACGGAACTGGGTGTGGATCTGGTGAGCCTGGCCAATAATCACACCATGGACTTCGGGGCATCGGCCCTGCAGGAGACCTTTGAAACCCTGGATGGGGAGGGGATCCCCTATATCGGCGCCGGAGAGAACAAAGCCCGGGCAAAGCAGCTCCATATCATCGAAGCCGGGGGAAAGCGCTTTGGATTCCTGGCGGCTTCCCGGGTGGTGCCCTCCACGGCCTGGTATGCCACCGCAAACGGCCCGGGGCTCTTTACCACCTATGATCCCGCAGAGCTTCTGGAGTGCATCCGGGAGGCCCGGCCCCAGGTGGATTTTCTGACGGTTTTCGTCCATTGGGGCATCGAGCGAAACGAGTACCCGGAGGAATACCAGCGAACCATGGGACGGCAGTATATCGAGGCGGGAGCGGACCTGGTCATCGGATCCCACCCCCATGTGCTGCAGGGGATCCAGTATTTTGACGGAAAGCCGGTCTTTTACAGTCTCGGCAATTATATCTTCAATCAGACCACCTCCCGGACGGCGGCGGTGAAGGTCACCGTATCCCCCGAAGGGGAGGCATCGTACCGGATCCTGCCGGGTACCATAAAGGGAGGAAAGACCACCCTCTATACCGGGGAGGATGCCCTGGGGCTCTACGGATATCTGGAGGGGATCTCGGAGAAGGTCCGGATCGGCGAGGACGGCACCGTGACGGAGGCCGGAAATTAGAAGCGTTTCACAGACAGGATAACAGATCATCATGAACCGGAGAGAGTGGAAACGGCGGCAGTACCGAAAAAAGAGCCTGATCAGGCGCATCGCCGGCGTTGTATTCCCCATATTGGCCATTTTGCTCTGCCTGGGTGCAGGGCTGTTTTTTCTGATCAAAAGCGAGATCTTCTCCCTTCCGCAGCTTTCGTTTCACCGGGAAAAGCCCGCGGAAGAAGAGCCGAAGCTGGTCCCTGCCACCTTCATCATCGGGGAGTCCCCCCTCATGAGCCTGGAGGAGATCGAGGCGAGACAGGCAGCCCGGGAGGCGGAATTTAACCTGAGCCGCTGGAAGACCTCCCATCCCCCGGTCCGGGGGATCTATATCACAGGTCCCACGGCGGGAAGCTCCCGGATGGAAGAGATCCTGCAGCTGCTGGATGACACCGAGCTCAATGCCCTGGTGATCGATGTGAAAAACGACGGCGGGGAGATCACCTTCCAGATGGAGGAAGGAACTCCTGCCGAGATGGGGATCTGCAAAAACTATATCAAGGATATCCATGGCTTCATGGAGACCCTGGACAGCCACGGGATCTATGCCATCGCCCGGATCGCCAGCTTCAAGGATGACGAGCTGGCATCCGCCAGACCGGAGCTGGCGCTGATGACGGCGCAGGGGGAGTATGTCACCGACGGAAACGGCGTCAAATGGGTGAATCCCTGCAGCAAAGAGGTCTGGGAATACCTCACCGAGATCGCGGAGATCAGTGCGGACCTGGGCTTTGACGAGATCCAGTACGACTATGTCCGGTTCCCCGTGGGGGATGTGGCGGAGGCTGCGGACTACGGGATCGAGCTCACGGAGGAAGAGAAGCACACCTACATCACGGGCTTTCTGGAGTATGCCACGGAGCGCCTTCACAAAAAAGGGATCCCCGTCACGGCGGACCTGTTCGGTACCGTCATCGGGAACCCCTGGGACGTGCTGAAGGTGGGGCAGGACTATCCGGAGCTGGGGGCCACGGTGGACGCCCTCTGTCCCATGATCTACCCCTCCCATTACGGCCCCGGGAATTTCGGGATCGATGTGCCGGATGCCCACCCCTATGAGACCATTCTGGGGGCTCTGACCCAGTCCCGGAAGGAGCTGGAATCCGTGCCGGCAGAGCAGCGGGCGGAGGTGAGAGCCTGGCTCCAGGCCTTTTCCGCACCCTGGGTGGAGGGACACATCAGCTACGGCGGTGAGGAGATTCGGGCCCAGATCCGGGCGGTATACGACGCGGGATACGAGCAGTGGATCCTCTGGAATGCCAGAAACAACTACTCCGCGGACGGTCTGCTGGATCCCACGGGATGAGATCTGCTCCGGGGAGGCGCATCGGCGCCCGGCCGGAGGGATAGAAAACATATTGAGGAAGGGGAGTCATTATGAGCAGTGCAACCGTCATTATCATGATCGTCATGTTTGTGTACCTGGCGGGGATGGTCGCCATCGGCATCATCTTTTCCAAAAGCAGCAATACCACGGCGGACTTTTACCTGGGAGGCCGAAAGCTGGGTCCTCTGGTCACCGCCATGAGCGCGGAAGCCTCGGATATGAGCAGCTGGCTTCTGATGGGGCTTCCGGGGGTTGCTCTTCTGGCGGGAATGCCGGAAGCCACCTGGACTGCCCTGGGCCTGGGGGTCGGTACCTATATCAACTGGCTCATCGTCGCCAGACGGATCCGGAGATATTCCCAGAAGCTGGGAGCCGTGACCGTGCCAGATTATTTCTCCCGCAGATACCATGATGAAAAGCATCTGCTTTCCCTGGTGTCCGCTCTGGTCATCATCGTCTTTTTCATCCCTTACGTCGCATCGGGCTTTAATGCCTGCGGAACCCTGTTCGCCAGCCTCTTTGACGTGGATTATTTCCCGTCCATGCTGGTGGCGGCCATCGTCATCATGGCCTACACCTCCCTGGGGGGCTTTATGGCGGCATCCACTTCCGACCTGGTCCAGTCCGTGGTCATGACCATTGCACTGGCCATCGTGGTGATCTTCGGCATCAGCTCCGCAGGGGGCTGGGGCGCCGTGGCAGCCAATGCATCCTCCATGCCCGGGTACCTGAACCTGTTCCAGGGATATGATGCGGCAGCAGGCACCGCCGCCGTCTACGGACCCCTCACCATCGCCTCCACCCTGGCCTGGGGCCTGGGGTATTTCGGAATGCCCCACATCCTGCTGCGGTTCATGGCCATCGAGGATCCGGGTAAGTTAAAGACCTCCCGGCGCATCGCCACCGTGTGGGTCTTCCTTTCCATGGGAGTGGCCATCCTCATCGGTATCGTGGGCAGCGCCGTCATCAGCGCAGGCCGGATCGATGCCCTGGATTCCGGCAATTCTCAGCGGATCATCATCCGTCTCGCCCAGCTTCTGTCCACCCACGGCACCCTGGCAGCCATCGTGGCGGGCCTGATCCTCTCCGGGATCCTGGCAGCCACCATGTCCACGGCGGATTCCCAGCTTCTGGCAGCCGCCTCCAGCGTGACGGAGGATCTGGTGGCCGGATTCTTCGGCCGAAAGCTGTCCAAGGAGACTTCCATGAAGATCGCCAGACTCACGGTGCTGGTCATCGCCCTCGTCGCCGTGATCTGGGCCCGGAAGGAGGGGAGCGTCTTTTCCATCGTCTCCTTTGCCTGGGCGGGCTTCGGTGCCGCCTTCGGCCCCACCGTGCTGCTGTCTCTGTTCTGGAAGCGCAGCAACCGCCAGGGAGCCCTCTGCGGCATGATCGCAGGCGGAGCCATGGTCTTTATCTGGGAATACCTCATCAGTCCCTTAGGCGGGATCTGGGGCATCTATGAGCTGCTCCCCGCTTTCTGCTTCGGGCTGATCGTGAACGTCGTCGTGAGCCTGGCCACCGGGGAACCGGAAGCGGCCATAACGGCGGAATATGAAGAAGTGATGAAGGAACAGGCGTAAAGACGGAAGGGAACACATGCGGGAGGCCTATGGGAAGCAGAATGCATATCGCGATCTGTGATGACAATGTAGCGGACAGAAAACAGTTAGAGCGGCTCCTGGGACGGGAGTCCGACGCCCGAAAGGATACCACGGGGCTGCTCTATCTGGACTCCTACGGCAATGAGACCGCCATCCTGGCACACCCCATGGTCTATGATGTCTTTTTTATCGATATGTGCCACACCTCCGGCACCAGCTCCCTCACCGTGGTCCGGGAGCTTCTGGAAAAGGGGGTCAGCGCCCCCTTCGTTCTTTGCTGCAGCGAGGTGGACTACCGGACCCAGGACTTCCCGGAGGATACCCTGTTTCTGGACAAGCCCATCCGGGTGGAGGACCTTCGAAGAGTCCTGGATCACGCCCAGCAGCTGAAGGATTCGGCGGAAAAGACCATCGAGCTGCGGGAGGAAAAGGAGACCCATTACGTCTTTGAGGCGGAGATCCTCTATGCCGTGGAAAACGGCAACTATACGGATGTGTACCTGACCTCCGGGGCAGTGGTAAAGACCTTCGGAAAGGCGGAGCTCTTTTTCGGTGCCATCGAAGCCGAGCACGATGCCTTTATCATGGCTTCCCAGAGAGTCGTTTTAAACTGCCGGCATATCGACGGCTTCCGGTTCCCCCACACGGCGGTGATGGAGGACGGAGCCTCCTTCAAGGTCTCCGGTCAGTGCATGCAGTACGCAAAACAGATGCAGGAGGAACTCCATGCTCTCCCTTAAGGCGATGTCCGTGAAAAATCTCATGGCGGGACTTCTGGCGGGGGATCTGTTCGACGGATTCCTGCTGCAGCAGGCCCGGATCCAGACTGCCGTCACCTACACCATCGATGGCCGGCTCAATACCGAGTTTTACCCGCTTGAGGAGCGGACGCCGCAGCTCCACCCCTATGAGTTTCAGCCCTGGAGCGAGGCCCGGGAGATCGCCTACCAGCTCATCAAAGGGAAAAACACACCTGTTTTTTTTCAGTTCGTGCTGCAGTTAAAGCCCGATCAGGCTTCGAAGCTGTTGAAAAAAGAATACCCTGACGGGGATTACTCCGCCGTCAGGGCGCTGCTTCTGACCATCCGGTATGACGGGCAAGCAGCCCATCTTACCACCGGCACCTCCTACACCTCCTTTGTCCTGGACAAGACCCCGGATCAGATCTGGGACCGGGCCGTGTCCAAATTCCTGGGGATGAAGGGCATCGATGTGGAGGTGTTATAACACGGGGCGTTATAACACAAGGTTTTATAACACCTGTTCTACAGATTGTGCTTCTTTAAAAATTCAATGAATTCCTCCGCCGGGATCGGCTTGGAGAAGTAATACCCCTGGATGAAATCGCAGCCCATGTCTGCGAGCTCGCTCAGGGTTTTTTTGTCCTCTACGCCCTCCACCACGATCTCCTTCCGGATGTCCTTCATCATCCGGACCGTGTTGCGGACGATGGAGAAGCCGTCCGGGGTGTTCATGTCGTCCACCAGGCTCTTGTCGATCTTGACGATGCTTAAGGGAAGCCTGGATACGCGCTGGATATTGGAGTATCCCGTGCCGTAGTCGTCCAGGGCGAAGCGGTATCCGTTGTCCGCCAGGACGTTCAGATTGCTGGTCATGAGCCCCGCGTTGTTCTCGAAGGAGGTCTCCGTGATCTCCAGATTCACCTGATCCGGGGAGATCCGGTATTTCTTTTCCAGATCGAAGATCTTCTCCGGCAGATCCGTCTGCATGCACTGGGCCACGGAGAGGTTCAGCTCAATGTATTCCAGCCCCAGCAGCGGCAGGTTGTGCTGGGAGATGAAGCGAAAGACCGACTCCAGGACGAAATCTCCGATGGGGAGGATCAGGCCCAGCTGCTCTGCGGCGGGGATAAAGACCGCCGGGGAGATAAAGCCGAAATCCCGGTCCTTCAGACGGATCAGCGCCTCCGCGGAGCGGAACTTCCCGTCCTGAACGGAGTAGATGGGCTGGTAGTACATCTCAAAGGCCCGTTTGGTGATGGCCCGCTCCAGGATGTACTCCATCTTGGAGTAGATCTCGTAATCCCGGGAATCGATGAGGCTGGAGGCCTTGGTAAAGATCTGGTCCGAGGGGATCAGGGCCCGGAAGTTGTGCCCCAGGTGCAGGATCTCTTCGTAGCTGCTCACATCCTCCGGCACCCGGATGCAGCAGATGCTGGCTTCCAGCCGGGCTCCCGTGTGGGAGATGTCCGAGGTGTGCCGGTCGATCTTGTCCCGCAGCTCCGGCAGCAGCGCCTCCACCTTTTCATGGACCGAATTCCCGCTCAGGACGGTGTAGAGGGTTCCGGGGCTTTCATAATAGATCTCCGAGGGGTTTCCCCGCTCATGGTTTAAGTCCGCGATCTCGGCGGCCATCCGGGAGATATAGGAGTAGAACCGGGTCTCCCCCAGGTAGTTTCGCACCACCGTGGCGTTGGTAAAGGTGGCGGCGACGATCTGCACCGGCTGTCTGGTGGCCAGGATCTTGCGAAGGTCCGCTTGGTAGGCCCGCCAGCTCAGAAGCCCCACATTGGAGTCCATGACCTCCTCCGGGCGGAACACCAGGAGGGTGATGAGCAGGAACGCCATGGCCGTTCCGAAGATCTCCACCAGATACCGGGGCATGAAGAACTGGAAGCCCACGGCGAAGAAATTCATCAGATACAGGCCCAGATAGGCCAGCCATTTCTCCTTATCCAGCATTCCTCTGTACCGGATCAGATGCCCCACACCCATCAGGGCGTAGAAGGCGGAGACACCGTAGAGCACCAGGATCAGGTCCCCGCGCTCATAGCCGCGGTCCGGGGAGATGCGGAAGATCCAGCCGAAGGCCGGATTCAGGAGAAGACAAAGGCACACCAGTCCGTAGGGCGCAAAGAAGACGATGCGCTTGGACAGACGGCGCAGACGGTATTCCGTCCGGGTGACGGAGTACAGAAAGAGCATATAGAGTGCCAGGGTAAAGTTTCGGAGCAGGAAATAGCCGTAGCTGGCCAGGGTCAGCAGCTCTGTCTGGGTGCCGGACAGAGGGACCCGGGCGCTGAGGGTTTCCAGCATGACATCAAAAATAACCGCACCGAGGGAGAGATAGTTCAGCGCGATGAAGTATTGATTGGATCTCCCCTTTGAGGAGTTTCTGATATAGATCGATACCAGGATGATGACAAAAATCGGTATCGAACAATAGTCGAAAAACAGATTTTTTCCCATAAATCCTGCGCCCCAGCCCAAAAGCGGGATGAAAAAAGGTTCCTTCCGCAGGTACCGCGAAAGGAACCTCTATAGGGTAATCTACCACAAATCGGGGAAAAGCACAACCACGGCCCGGCGCTTACGCCTTGGTCAGGGGGTCGATGCCCTTTTCCTGCCACTTCATGGCCCGGACCTTGCAGGAGAGGCCGAAGAGGTTGATGAAGCCCTCTGCGTCGTGATGGTCGTAGAGATCACCGGTGGTGAAGGAGGCGATCTTCTCGTTGTACAGGGAGTACGGGGAGGTGGTGCCGGCCTTGATGATGTTGCCCTTGTAGAGCTTGAACTTCACTTCGCCGGTGACAAACTCCTGGGTCTTTTCCACAAAGGCCTGCTCCGCCTCGCGAAGAGGGGTGAACCACTTTCCTTCGTAGACCAGGCTTGCGAACTTGCCGCCCATTTCCTTCTTGAAGGCGTAGGTGTCGCGGTCTAAGATCAGCTCCTCCAGCTGGTCGTGGGCCTCCATCAGGATCGTGCCGCCCGGGGTCTCATACACGCCGCGGCTCTTCATGCCGAC
>JAFYFY010000108.1 GCA_017543485.1 Lachnospiraceae bacterium
AAACCTCCCCTCCATGCGCAGAAAGCTGGAGCGTGCAAAGCCAGGACTGGTGGCGATCCTGCTGACACCGGATCCGAAGGATCAGCTGGAGCTGGTGGGGTCTTTCTACCTGCGGCTGAATGCTTATGAAGGCAAGAGTCCGAAGCTGGTGGGGATTGCGAAGGATCAGGATGACGCGGCCCTTTTGGTGGAAAAGATGACGCAGGACTGCCTGCGGGAGCGGGGGGACTGCGATCTGCGGGCTTATTGCGAGAGTCTCTTCGGGAACAGGAGTTAGGCGATGCTGACGATCATACTGAAAATCCTGCAGGTCATAGGCATCATCCTGCTGTCGGTCCTTTGCCTGGCGCTTCTGCTCCTCCTGCTGGTGCTGTTTGTGCCGGTACGGTACAAAGTGACGGCTTCGGGGGACGGCTCCTTTCGGAGTGCTTCCGGACAGTTTTCCTGGCTGCTGCACCTGGTGCGGGGACGTTTTGTCTACCCGGAGCCCGGGGAATTGGAACTACGGGTCCTCTTTTTCCGGATCGGAGGGAAGAAATCCGGGGAAGGAGCGGAAGATGTTTCACAGCCTGTGGAACCCGCATCGGAGAAAGGTTCCACGGAAGAAGAGGAGACCGTGAAACCTGACGGAGGAACCGAAACCGTGAAACCCGAAAGCCACCCGGAGGAGGATCCGGAAGAGCCCCCGGAAGATGTTTCACATCCCGTGGAACCCGCATCGGAGGTAGGTTCCACGGAAAAAGAGGAGGCCGTGAAACCCGAAGACCTCTTCGAAAAGCTGGAGCGCATCGGGTATAAAGTCAGGTACACATCTCGCAAAACTTATGTTAAAATACAGTTGCTCCTGCGGGAGAAGGAGTTCTACCTGCATCTTTTGGAGCACGGGGATACCAGAGGACTGATCCGGCATGTGAAAAAGCGGATCGGGAAGATGATCAAAGTATTGCTCCCCCGGAAAGCGAAGGCGGACCTTCGATTCGGGATGAAGTCCCCGGATCTGACGGGGTATCTCTACGGGCTGTATGCCCTCTGCGCAGGGCGTCTGGGAAGCGGATGCCGGATCTCGCCGGATTTTGAGGAGGAGGTCTTTGAGGGAACCGCCTCGGTAAGCGGGCGGATCTTCCTGGGAGCGCTTCTGGGACAGACCATCCCGGTCCTCTTTGACAGACGGCTCTGGAAAACGCGAAAGCGCCTGAAAAAGCACAAGGAAGCAAGCACCCGGATCCGGGAACGGGAAGACCGGGAGCTGGAGGAACTGAAAGAAATCTCGGCATGATGGAGGTCAGAATGGCAGATCAGGAACAGAAAACATCGGTGGTAGATGCACTGCTGGAGGGAATGGACACCGTCCTGTCCGCAAAAACCGTGGTGGGACAGCCCACAAAGATCGGGGATACCACCATCATTCCGCTGGTGGATGTGTCCTTCGGCGTGGCCGCAGGCAACGGAAAAGATTCCAAATTCAGCAAGCAAAACGGCGTGGGCGGCATGGGCGGCAAGATGACCCCCAGCGCCATCCTGGTGATCCAGAACGGCAATACCAGACTCCTGAGTGTGAAGAATCAGGATTCCATCACCAAGATCCTGGATATGATCCCGGAGGTGGTGAACCGTCTCTCCAAGGACAAAAAGGGCGGTCCCACGGATGAAGAGATCGAGGATGCCGCATTTCCGGATGCCACCAAAGAAGAATAACCTGACATGATCGATTGGGAAGAGCTTGTCGGCGCACAGGAGCCGGAGGATCTACGAAAAATCAAATATTTCCTGTTTCAGGAAAACCTGCGGCTGGAGGCTGAGAAGCGAAACCTTGCGGAGGAGCGGGAGAGACTGAAGAGGCTCCAGGATGATTTCATGCGGGACCGTGTGAAGCTCCGGGACGAGCTGGACGAGCTGAACCGTAGAACGCTGCAGGAGAGACAGCGCCTGCGCCAGGAGACCCAGTTCTTTGACAAGAAGATGGAGATCCTGCAGGACGGCTTCCGGGCACTGGAGGAGGACCGCAGGCAGCTGGACCGGGAGCGGAAGGCCTTTGAGCAAGCCAGACTCATCGGGGCACCGGACATCATCTTAGAGAGCGGAGATTATGACGAGATTGCCGGGATCCTCTTTGCTAACGTGACATCCCCCATGGGGCTTCGGAAGCGCTACCGGGATCTGGTGAAGATCTTTCACCCGGATAATCTTTTCGGGGACGAGCTGCTGTCCCAGGCCATCAACCGGGAATACCAGCGGCGCAAAGGGGCGGAAGAAGAGTAAAGGAAAACAAAAAAGACGGTCAGGAAGATCTTCCTGACCGTTTTTCATCGGATCAAATCAGAAATTATGCACGCTCCACAGCGCCGCTTCTGAGGCATCTGCTGCAGATATGCATTCTCTTGGACTGTCCGTTCACCTTGCACATTACGCTGCGGATATTGGACTTCCAAATCGCGTTGGATCTTCTATGAGAATGGCTGACATTGTTCCCGAAATGAACACCCTTGCCGCAAATATCACACTTCGCCATTTTTTCACCTCCCGACTACGAGTACTTTACATCAGATTTCGTTCAAAAAATGCAACAGTGATATATTAACAGAACATTTCCCTGAATGCAAGCAGTTTTTTTCCATAAATGGAGTACGAAATCCCGTATTTCCGAAATGATTTGAAATGCGTTCAAAAAACTGTTATGATACCCTTTGCGGAAGAGAAAATCTCACAAGGAGGCAGTATGAAAAAATCTTCGATGAATACGCATATGGGAAGCATCGTCGTGGACAACGAGGTCATCGCACAGTATGCGGGCAGCGTCGCCGTGGAATGCTTCGGGATCGTCGGTATGGCGGGCGTGAGCATGAAGGACGGGATCGCGCACATCCTGAAGACCGACAGCCTGACGAGAGGCATCAATGTTTCTCTTTCCGGGAACAAGCTGGTGTTGGATTTTCATGTGATCGTGGCCTATGGGGTCAGCATCCGCACCATCGCGGACAACCTGGTGGAAAACGTCCG
>JAFYFY010000011.1 GCA_017543485.1 Lachnospiraceae bacterium
CATCTCCAGGGCGCAGCTGAAGCGGTAGTACTCCCGCCTCTGGTACTTGCGCAGGTTGCTGATGAGCTCCACCGCCAGGGCAAAGAGGTTGCTGGTCTTGTAACGGTCCACCACCCGGATAAAGCACTGGTACAGGCTCCCCTTGCCGTAGACCACCATGTTGAACTCCGCGTCCACGGGCAGCAGCACCAGCTTGGTCTGCTCCATGGGCATCAGGAGCTCCAGCGTATCCTCCGACTTGATGTCCAGGATCTTGCTGACATAGGTTTTGACGCCGTCGCCCTCCGTGGTCTTTCCGAAGGCTCTCTCCACGGGGATCAGCTCCACGCGGTCACCGGCCGAAATGAAATTTGATAACATCATACCCTCCGAACTTCGTTATCTTTTTGAGATGATATGGGAAAAGAACGCCGCCATTCCCCTGTTTGGCTGAGCCTGGGCTTCTTCCTTGTCCAGGAGTCTCCTGGCGATCTTTTCAAAACTCTGGGACGACTTGGCGCTGGGACTCTGGAGCGACACCGGCACCTGCTGCATCACGGCGCTGGTGAGCTGATTGTCCCAGGGAACGCTCCCCAAAAAGCTCATGGGGAGCTTCAAAAACCGCTCCACCACCGCGTTCAGCTTCCGGTACAGGGTGATGCCGTCTTCCTCCTTGCCCACCCGGTTGGCGATCATCTTCACCTTGGTGGCATCCGGGCGAAACCGGGGATGTCTGCTCAGGGCCTTTAACAGGCTGTAGGAGTCGGTGATGCTGGTGGGCTCCGGTGTGGTGATGAGCAGGATCTCCCCGCTGGCCACCAGAAACTCCAGCACCGCATCCGCGATGCCCGCCCCCGTATCCACGATGATGATGTCCGCGATGGCATCCAGCTGAGTCAGGTTCTGGATGATGTAGTTTAAATAGTCCATCCCCAGATTCGACATCCCCGCGATCCCGGATCCGCCGGAGATAAATCCCACCTCCCCGGGTCCCCAGGTGATGATCTCCGTGATGTTCTTTCCCTGATAGATGAGGTCGCAGAGATTGTGCTTCGGCACCGCGCCGAACATGATCTCGATATTTGCCAGTCCGAAGTCCGCGTCCAGGATGATGACGCGCTTTCCGAGCTTTCGAAACCAGATCGCGAGATTGATCGCGACGTTGGATTTGCCCACGCCCCCTTTACCGCTGGTGACGGTGATGACCCTGGCCATCGGACGGACTTGCTGATTTGCTTTTATGATCCGTAAGCTTTCCGCCTGGTCCATGAAATACCTCTGTTTCTAACTCTAAGGTTCCACTCCTCCGAGGAGCTGCTTCACCATCTTCTGGGCGTTAAACAGTTCGATGTCATCCGGCACGTTCTGGCCGGTGGTGATATAAGCGATGGGTGCCCCGGAATAGAGCCGCATGTTCAGCAGGTTCCCGAGACTGGAGGTCTCGTCCAGCTTGGTAAAGATCAGCTGGAAGTCGGAGATCTCCCGGTAATTGTCCACGATCTTTTTCAGATCCTTGTACTTGGTGGTGGCGCTCATCACCAGAAAGCTCTGGGTCGGGGTCTCCTCCGGCAGTGCGGAAAAGAAGTTCTTCTGTTTTCCCAGAAGCTCCTCGTTCTTGTGAGAGTGTCCCGCCGTATCCACGAAGATATACTCGCAGTCCTTGAAATCCTCGATGGCGATGCTCAGCTCCTCCTCGGTGTAGATCACCCGGAAGGGAACTCCCAGGATCCCCGCGTAGGTCCGCAGCTGATCCGTGGCGGCGATGCGGTAGGTATCCGTGGTCAGCAGCGCGATCTTCTTTCCGGTGATGGAAAAACTGCTGGCGATCTTTGCGATGGTAGTGGTCTTCCCTACTCCCGTGGGGCCGATAAAGAAGATCACATGGCTCTTTCCGCTGCAGGGCAGGATCCCCTCCGCCTTTCCGAACTTTAGGATCATGCGCTGATACACCACGCTCAGAAGATGATCGATACCGCCG
>JAFYFY010000109.1 GCA_017543485.1 Lachnospiraceae bacterium
CGGGCAGGGTCTTTACATTGGTGCGCCCGTCCGTCTCCACCCCGAAGGCCTCTGGCACATAACTCTCGCTCCCGAGAAATCCCGCCGCGATGAGGACCAGCTGGGCCGGGACCCTGCGCTCCGTTCCCTCCACGGGGAGCATCTGCATGCGGCCGGTCTTTTCATCCCGGACAGGGGAGAGGGAGACGAGGACCACTTCCTTCAGATTCCCTTTTTTGTCCGGGACGAATTCCTTCACCGTGGTCTGATAGATCCGGGGATCGCTGCCAAACTTCCGGATCGCCTCCTCCTGACCGTAATCGGTCTTTAAGACCTTCGGCCACTCGGGCCAGGGATTTGCCCCGGTCCGCTCCTTCGGCGGCTCCGGCATCATCTCCAGCTGGGTGACGCTCTTTGCTCCCAGGCGGATACAGGTGCCCACACAGTCATTTCCGGTGTCCCCGCCGCCGATGACGATGACGTCCCGGTCCTTCGCCAGATCCGTGGGGACCTTTTGAAGGTCCGAATCCAGAAGGCGCTTTGTCACCTCCGTGAGAAAATCCACCGCAAAGCGGATCCCCTTCGCCTCTCTTCCCGGGGCCTGGATATCCCGGGGATGGGAGGCTCCGCAGGCCAGGATCACACTGTCATATTCTTCCAAAAGGCGCGCCGCCGGGATGCCTTTTCCGATGTCCGCTCCGGTGACGAACCGGACTCCCGCTTCCTCCATCAGCCGGATCCGCCTGTCGATAACGGATTTGTCCAGCTTCATGTTGGGGATCCCGTATCGCAAAAGACCCCCGATCCGGTCCCGCCTCTCATACACCGTCACCTCATGTCCCCGGCGGTTTAACAGCTGCGCTGCCGCCAGTCCCGAGGGGCCGCTTCCCACCACGGCCACCCGCTTCCCGGTCCGGACCTTCGGCGCGCTCTCCCGTACCAGATCGTGTTCAAAGGCATATTCGATGACCGCTTTTTCATTCTCTTTGGTGCACACCGGGGCGTCATGGAGCCCGCAGGTGCAGGCGGCCTCGCAAAGAGCCGGGCACACCCGGGAGGTAAACTCCGGAAAGCTGTGGGTGACGGAGAGCCTGCGGTAGGCCTCCTCCATCCGTCCGCGGTAAACCAGGTCATTCACCTCCGGCACCAGATTGTGCAAGGGACATCCCGAAGCCATCCCCGCGATCATGACCCCCGCCTGGCAGAAGGGGATCCCGCAGTCCATGCATCTGGCCGCCTGCAGGCACTGTTCCTCAAAGGGAAGGGATCCGTGAAATTCGGAAAAGTCCTTTGTCCGGACCTCCTCCGGACGCACCGGCCCCTCCGTTCTCGGATATTCCAGAAAACCCGTCGTTTTTCCCATCTTGACGCTCCTTTTCCAGTCTTCTTACAGCTCGCCGCCGATGAAGGCCCGGAAGGCCTCGATCCGCGCGGTCTGCGCATCCGCTCCCTGCTCCTCAAATCCGGCGATGCCCTTCAGGATCCGTTTGTAATCCTCGGGGATGATCTTTTTAAAATCCTTTACATACCGGTCAAAATCCGCCAGGATCTCTTTTCCCTTTGCGGATCCGGTGCAGGCTACATGCTCCTCGATGATGGCCCGAAGCTCCGTCACGTCGTTTTTGTGGACCACGCTCTCCATGCTCACCAGCTGTCTGTTCAGATTCCGGTAGAGGCGGTTGTCCTCGTCCAGCACATAGGCCACACCGCCGCTCATGCCCGCCGCGAAGTTTTTGCCCGTGCTCCCTAAGATCACCACGGTCCCGCCGGTCATATACTCACACCCGTGCTCTCCCACGCCCTCCACGCAGGCCACCGCGCCGGAGTTTCGGATGCAGAACCGCTCCCCCGCCTTTCCGGCGATGAAGACTCTGCTGGAGGTGGCTCCGTAGAGCGCCACGTTTCCGATGAGGATGTTCTCGTGGGGATCGTAGGTCGCTTCCTTCGGGGCTGCCACGGAGAGCTTTCCCCCCGAGAGGCCCTTCCCGAAATAGTCATTGCTGTCTCCGGTCAGCCGCAGGGTCACCCCCTTTGGCAGGAAGGCGCCGAAGCTCTGACCGCCGGATCCGGTGCAATCGATGGTGATACTGTCGTCCTCCAGGCCCTCCGGATGCTTTCTCGTGATCTCCGCCCCCAGCAGCGTTCCGAAGGTGCGGTCCACGCTCTGCAGATGCACCGACAGCCGGGCCTTCCGGCCCTTTTCCACCGCATCTTTGATCTCTTTGGAGGAGAGAAGCTCCCGCTCGTCCCGGGCCTTTTCCAGACCGAAATCGTACAGATCCTCCGGCCCGTGATGGAGCTCCTGCGCAGGCAGTTCAAAGAGGAGCCTTTCCAGATCGATCTTCCGCGCCCCCTCCGGGAGATCCTCCCGGCGCTTTAACAGGTCCGTGCGCCCCACCAGTTCCGTGACGCTCCGGACTCCCAGACTGCTCATGATCTCCCGGAGCTGTCTGGCGACAAACCGCATGAAGTTTTCCACATATTCCGGCTTCCCGGCAAAGCGCTTCCGAAGCTCGGGGTTCTGGGTGGCGATGCCCATGGGGCAGGTATCCGACTGGCAGGCCCGCATCATGACGCAGCCCAGGGTGATGAGGGGCGCCGTGGCAAAACCGAACTCCTCCGCCCCCAGGATCGCCGCAATGGCCACATCCCGGCCGCTCATGAGCTTTCCGTCGGTCTCGATGATAACGCGGTTTCGAAGCCCGTTGGCCACCAGGGTCTGATGGGTCTCCGCAAGCCCCAGCTCCCAGGGAAGTCCCGCATTGTGGATGGAGGAAAGGGGCGCCGCCCCGGTGCCGCCGTCGTAGCCGGAGATGAGCACCACCCCCGCACCGGCCTTTGCCACCCCGGCCGCCACGGTCCCCACGCCGGCTTCCGAAACCAGCTTCACCGAGATCCGGGCGTTTTTGTTGGCACATTTCAGGTCATAGATCAGCTGAGCCAGATCCTCGATGGAATAGATGTCATGATGGGGCGGCGGGGAGATGAGGCTCACTCCCGGCGTGGAATGCCGGGTTTTAGCGATCCAGGGGTAGACCTTTTTCCCCGGGAGATGTCCGCCCTCCCCGGGCTTTGCCCCCTGGGCCATCTTGATCTGGATCTCCTTCGCGCTGACCAGGTACCTGCTGGTGACCCCGAAGCGCCCGCTGGCCACCTGCTTGATGGCAGAGCTTCTGTCATGGTCCGTGCCTGCGGAGAGGATCCGCTCCTCACTCTCGCCGCCCTCGCCACTGTTGGACTTTCCATGCAGCCGGTTCATAGCCACGGCCAGAGTCTGGTGGGCCTCCTCGGAGATGGAACCGTAGGACATGGCCCCGGTCTTAAACCGGGTGACGATGGAGTCCTCGCTCTCCACCTCCTCCAAGGGCACGCTCTCCTTCGGATACCGGAATTCCAGCAGGCTCCGCAGATATCCGGTCTCCTCCGCATCCACCATCCGGGTGTATTCGCAGAACTTTTCGTAGCTCCCCTCCCGGGTGGCCTGCTGCAGCATGTGGATGGTCTGCGGATTGTATCTGTGATGCTCTCCCTGGCTGCGGCTCTTATGCCGCCCCGCGGCGGTGAGCTCCAGGTCCGCGGGAAGTCCCAGGGGATCGAAGGCCCTGCTGTGCTGGGCATCCACGGCCTTTCCGATGTCCTCTAAGGTGATGCCTCCCACCCTGCTGACGGTACCGGGAAAATACGCATCCATCACCTCCCGGGAGATGCCGATGGCCTCGAAGATCTTGCTGCCCTGATAGGACTGGATGGTGGAGATCCCCATTTTGGACGCGATCTTCACGATGCCAAAGAGCACCGCCCGGTCATAATCGTCCACTGCCGCGTAGTAGTCCTTATCCAGCAGCTCCTCCTCCACCAGCTCCGCGATGGAAGCATGGGCCAGGTAGGGGTTTACCGCGCTGGCGCCATACCCCAGAAGTGTGGCGAAATGATGGACCTCCCGGGGCTCCCCGGACTCCAGGATCAGGGACATGGCCGTGCACTTTCTGGTCTCCACCAGATGCTTATGCACCGCCGCCACCGCCAGGAGCGAAGGGATGGCCACATGGTTTTCGTCCACCCCCCGGTCCGAAAGAATGAGGATGCTGGCTCCCTCTCTGTAGGCTCTGTCCACCTCCACGAAAAGATGATCCAGGGCCCGCTTCATGGGTGCACTCTTGTAAAAGAGGATGGAGACCTTGGCCACCTTCAGGCCTTCCTTTTTCATGTTTTCGATCTTCAACAGATCCAGATCCGTCAGGATGGGATTGGCGATCTTCAGCACATGACAGTTCTCCGGCCGCTCCTCTAACAGGTTTCCGTTCTTCCCCACATAGACGGTGCGGGAGGTGACGATCTCCTCACGCTGGGCGTCGATGGGGGGATTGGTCACCTGGGCAAAGAGCTGCTTAAAGTAGTAAAACAGAGGCTGGTACTGTTCGGAGAGGGCTGCCAGCGGCGTGTCCACACCCATGGAGCCGATGGGCTCCGTGCCTCCCAGGGCCATGGCCAGCAGACTGTCGTGGAAGTTCTCCCAGCTGTAGCCGAAGGCCTTCTGCAGCCGTTTTCTCTGCTCTCCCTCGATCTTAGGCACCTTTTTGTTGGGGATCTTTATCTCCGACAGAAGTGTCAGATTGCTGTCCAGCCATTCTCCGTAGGGCTTTCGCAGGGCATAGCGCTCCTTGATCTCCCGGTCGGAAAAGATCTTTTTCGCTCTGGTATCCACCAGAAGGAGCTTCCCGGGATGGAGCCGCTCCTTGCGGACGATGTGACTCTCCTCCAGAGGCAGCACCCCCACCTCGGAGGACAGGATGAGCCGTCCGTCGTCCATGACGTAATATCTGGAGGGGCGCAGGCCGTTCCGGTCCAGGATGGCTCCCATCACATCCCCGTCGGAAAAGAGGATGGAGGCCGGCCCGTCCCAGGGCTCCATCATGGTGGCATAGTACTGGTAAAAATCCCGCTCCTCCTGGGTCAGGGTCTCGTTGTGGGCCCAGGGCTCCGGGATCATGATGGTCATGGCCAGGGGCAGATCCATGCCGCTCATCACCAGAAACTCCAGCACATTGTCCAGCATGGCGGAGTCGGATCCGCTCTGGGAGATCACCGGCAGCACCTTGGTCATCTCCTCCTCGGAGAAGCGCCCGGTGTGCATGGTCTCTTCCCGGGCCAGCATCTTGTCGGCGTTCCCCTTGATGGTATTGATCTCGCCGTTGTGGACGATGAGGCGGTTGGGATGGGCCCGGTTCCAGCTGGGCATGGTATTGGTGGAAAAACGGGAATGCACCATGGCGATGGCGGATTCATAGTCCGGATCCTGGAGGTCCGTAAAGAAGGTGCGAAGCTGTCCCACCAGGAACATGCCCTTGTAGACGATGGTCCGGCAGGAGAGGGAGGGGACATAGGTATCCACGCAGCTCTGCTCATATTCCCGGCGGACCACATAGAGCATCCGGTCAAAATCCGCATCCTCCCGGACCTGCGCCGGTCGGGCGATGAAGGCCTGATAGATGTTCGGCATGCAGGCTCTGGCCTTGGACCCCAACACCTCCGGCGCGGAATCCACCTTTCTCCAGCAAAGGAAGGTGAGGCCGGCCTTTCGAAGGATGATCTCAAACAGGGACTGGGCCTGGCGTAGGTGCAGATCCCCCTGCGGGAAAAAGAACATACCCACGCCGTACTCCCTCCTGCCCGGGAGGGTGACCCCCAGCTCAGCGCATTTTTTCACAAAGAATCTGTGGGGGATCTGGGTGAGGATCCCCACGCCGTCGCCGGTCTGTCCTTCCGCATCTTTTCCTGCGCGGTGCTCTAAGTTTTCCACGATGGAGAGGGCGTCACAGACCAGCTGGTGTCCGGCCCTTCCCTCGATATCGATAATGGCGCCGATCCCGCAGTTGTCATGCTCAAAGGAAGGATCGTACAATCCCTTTTCCTGAATCTGTTCCCATCTGTCCGCCATATCCGCTCCTTTCGGTCTGCCCCTGGCCTCCAAACCAAAAAAAAAGCGCTTTCGGTCCTGAGACCCAAAGCGCCTTTGCCTTATCAGCTTGCGTATGTGTGATCTGTTCTTTTGTCTGTCCTGATGCTGCGGTTTTACGTCTTTCGTGATCCTTTGTTCGCCGTTGAACAAAAAATCAATGCAATCATACTGCTGCCCTTTCGGGCTGTCAATCCCCCTGCGGGGAAAAAACGGATCCATGCCTGGCGTATACTGCTCTGGCCGGAGTCTGCCGGCGCGGCAAATTGCAGTAGTCAGGAAAACGGAGTAAAATAGCAAAGTGTCAGGCCAAACAAACTCACCGAAGAGAAGGGGAAAACATGGGATTGCAGGAAATGCCGAAGGTAACGGATCTGGGGGACGGACGGAAGTTCTGGAGTGCGGATTTCGGAAGCTTTCGGGCGAAGGTCTATGTACAAAAGCAGCAGGAACTGGCGGATATCGTAAACTTCGGATATCTGGCCCCGTACATCCTCATCTTTGAGGAGCGGGAGATGACCCCGGAAGAGGCCATCGCCTTTTCCGACAAAGAGGGGTATTCCGCCATCGCCGAAGGCGCTTCCGGGAGCGTGGTCTTTATCTATCCCGCATCGGAAAAGGGATGGGAGGACGCCCCCGAAACCCTCTTTGCGGATGTCATCGCAAACTCCAGGATCCATCAATACTTCCGGGACGGCATCGTCACCAGCAAGGACCGCTTCACCGGGAAGTGGGGAGAAAACTACATCCGCGGGGCGATCTTTCGCACGGCGGTCTATGGCTTCGGAGCCTCCGCGGATCATATCGCCCGGCATCTTTTAAAGACCGTAAACGGACAGTTCCTCTGGGGGCCCGGGGAGATCACCCCTGCCTGTGTGATCTTAGAGCGCCTGTCCGTGACCCCTGCGCCGGAGCGCAGGGACATCCCCGTGGTCTCCGCCTCCAACAGCGCGGAGGTAAACGACGCCCTGCAAAGTGCCTGCGACCACCTGCTGATCAAAGACGTCCCGGAGCCGGAAAAGGACTTCAGGGACTTCGTGTGGAAATACAAACGCTGGGTGGGGATCCTGCAGGAGAACCCGGACCTGGAGGCCATGGGACTGGTGCAGGAGCCCGGCGCGATCACGGTGCAAACCTCCCCGGACAACGCGGGGGACGACGCGGGGACCGAAAAACACCGCATCGGATATGTGGCCTATTACAACCGGGATCTGGCGGATGCAAAGGCCCTTCCCACGCTTCTGGCCTTCCATGGAGGCGGGGATTCCGCCTTCTATATCGCCTATGAATCCGGCTGGTACCGGATCGCGCACAAATACGGATTCCTGCTGATCTCGGTGGAAAATCACCTAAACAGCACCGCCACGGAGATGATGGAGCTTATCGATCTGCTAAAGGAGAAGTACCCCATCGACGAGACCAGGCTCTATGCCAGCGGCTTTTCCATGGGAGGATGCAAATCCTGGGACCTGTATCAGGAGTACCCGGAGCGCTTTGCCGCCCTGGCACCCATGGATGCCACCTTTGAGGTGGGACTCAACGTCTACGGCCAGCCGGCCCCGAAGGCGTATAACCGCACCGTCCCCGTGCCCCTGTTCTATGCGGGAGGGGAGGAGACGCCCCTTCCGGAGCTTCCCTTCCAGGCGGAAAAGTGCTGGGACCGCATCCGGTATGTCTTTGAAGTCAACCGCTTAAAAACACCCTACACCGCAAAATTTGAGGAGCGGGAGAGCTGGGAGAACCGGATCTGGGGGATCAGCGGGGATCAAGTGGAAAAGACCTATGACGAAACCAGAGACAGCACCCTCACGGTCCATTACTTCCGGGACGAGACCGGCGCGGTGACCACGGCCCTGGCCAGCGTCAGCGGCCAGGGGCACGAATGCCGTCCCCACACCTGCGAGGCGGCCTGGAATTTCATGAAGCAGTTTACGAGATCCGCAGGGGCCGGGAGATCGTAGAAAGGAAACGGGGAGAAGTCATGCGGGAAGCTTTATCCAGGTTTCTGGAATTCGACAATATGGTCAACATCATCTCCTGTGCCTTCACGGTGCTGGCACTGGTGTTTACACTCTATTTCTGGCTCATCGATCACCTGAGCGATGAGGAAGCGGAGTTTGTAAAAAAACGGGAGGAGACCCTGGAGCGGCTCCGGGCCTGCCAGAAGCAGATCGACGAAAGCCCGGATGCAGACCGGTTCCTGTCGGCGGTCCGGGAGGTGAACAGGCATCTGGAGATCATCGTCCATTACCGGTTCTGGGGCCGCAGCAAGCAGCGCGAGGAGTACGCAAAGATCAAGGACTTCTACGAGGACAGCCGGTATCTGGTGAGCACCATCTTAAGGTGGCAGGAGACCGCCGGTGAGCCCCAGTACCGCAAATCCCTGGTGGGGATCCCGGTGCTGAGGGCGCCGGAGATCGACGACATCCGCACCGATTACCGGAAAGGACTGAACTATATCATCGAGTTTATGGAAAACTGGAGCTAAAGGAGGAAGCCATGGAACTGGAACTGATCGCAAAAACCGGCGCGTTCCTGCTGCTTCTTCTCTACGGAACGCACATCATCCGCACCTGGGCCTTTTCCCGCTATGAGGCCGTGACCTATGAATGCTCCGCGGGGGCGCTGCTTTTGTCCCTTCTGCTTATCGTGCGCTACGGGGCCTGCCCGCAGTTTGTGTTTCTCAGCATCGTTCTTCTGCTGGGCTTTATCGGGAATGCCTTTTCCCAGTGGCATTTTTACATGGTGCTCCAGGAACAGATCGGAAAGGCCTTTGCGGAAAAGGAGAGTTATTTCCGGACCCAGGAAAACGGGCCCTACCTGAGCGGCACCCTGAAGACCATGGCTTCCGTGGCCATCATGCCCTCCTTCTCCCGGTTCATCGAGGAGTCCAAGATCTTCAACAACCCGGGGAGCTTTATCGGGCTCATCAAATCCATCATGAAGCGTCAGCGGTTTCAGAAAAAGAAATATCAGATGCGGGAATGCTTTGCGGAGAATGTGAATCTCATCGGTCCCTGCAAGCCCGCCATCGACAACATGATGTACGACGAGGTCCACACCGTCCCGGGAGCCATCCATGCCAACGACCTGGCGCTGGACTACCGGGATGAAAAGAAAGGGCTCTTTTCCTTTGATGTCCTGGGCTTTGGCGCCCTGGCTCTCATCTGGTATTATCTGGTGATCAATCGCAGTACGCCTCTGGCAGGGGCCGCTCCCATCCGGTCCGACGGCGCGGAGGGGTGCCTGATGCTGGTGGTGATCCTGGCCTTTACGCTGCTCAGCCATGTCCTGCGGCATTTTGCCTTTGCCCGGTATGAGTCCGTCAGCTATGAGCTGTCCTTTGCAGCCCTGGTGGCAGTGGCCTTCGAGGTCTTTGAAAATGCCATGTCCGGCACCGGGAGCACGAGACAGGAATGGATCTTTTTCTGGATCGTCACGGGCCTGTTTTTCCTGGCGTCCTTTTTCAATCACCGCACGGACAAGCGGCTGCATGACCGGATCGATGAGAAGTTCCGGCTTCTGATCTCCCGGATCCCGCCCATCTCCGAGACCAACCGGATGAAGCGCAAATTCCTGCAAAACCTGCAGGTCATCAGCAAGTGGACCATCGTACCCTTCCCGGGAACGGGCCGCAAATCCGACCGGTTCATGAAGCTTATGGTGACAGAGAAGCTCCGGGAGTTTGAAACCACCAACCGAATGAAGCAGGAGATGGCTCTTCGGATGGAGCGTCTGGTGGACAAGATCGTGCCGGAGGAAAAGGCCTTCTTCTCCGAATCGGATTTTCAGGTGCCGGAAGGGGAGTTTCGGATGACCAGATGGATCCTGAACATCGCCGGATGGCTTAGTGTGATCCTGGTCTTTGTCTGCACCTGCAACGGGGTGCTATGAGAGGCGGACAGGGCCGTCCGGGGCTTCGAAGGGGAGCTGCGATCCTGATCCCGGCTGTGGCAGCGGCGGCCGTATGCCTGATGGCATTTGGAGGAGCATACTTGCGGATGAAAGAAGAAACCGCCCGGTATTTTGAAAACAGTACAGCCCTCTGCCGGATCCCGGACATCGATGCGGGTTTTATCCCCCAGGGCCTGGACGAGGCAGCGGGGCAGATCCTCATCACGGGATATATGGGAAACGGAAAGACATCCCCCATCTATGTCGTCTCCCGGGAGACCGGGGAGGCGAAAAAGATCCTCATGCAGACGGAGGAAGGAAAGCCCTTCACCGGGCATGCGGGAGGTCTGTCTGTGCAGGGCGGGTATGTCTATATTGCCGGCAGCACCGGGGGCTTTGTCTATGCCTATGATCTGGAGCGGATCCTGGCTGCCGAGGACGGGAGTGCGGTTGGAGCGGTGCAAAAGATCGCTCTGAAAAACGAAGAGGATGCCATCCGGGTCTCCTTTACCGGCGCTGACGGGACGCACCTTTACGCCGGAGAGTTCCACAAGGATCCCATCTTTTACACCCACCGCTCTCACAGGGTCAGCACGGACACCGGGACCCAGAAGGCGTATCTCTTCGGCTTTACGGTAGGGGATGCCGGCGAGGCGCAGCCCTCCCTGGTCTATTCCATTCCGGACAATGTCCAGGGCGCCTGCTTTGCGGAGGGAAAGCTCTATCTGTCCCAGACGGACGGGCTCCTGCGGGCCCGGATCCTCACCTACGATCTGTCGAAGCTTTCGCAGTCCGGGACGAAGCGCGTTTTGGGAAAGGAGATCCCTCTTTACATCCTGACGGTGGAAAATGCGAAAAAAACCACCCGGATCCCCCCCATGTCCGAGGAGATCCTCGCGTCGAACGGTCAGCTCCATATCCTGTATGAGTCCGCATCCAACCGCTACCGGATCGGAAAAAAGCTGGGACTATCCAGCGTCTGGAGCACTCCCTTAACTTTTTTTGAATGAGCGCTTGACAAATTTCACACATCTGGTGTAGACTTCCTTCTCGTAAAGGCGATGACGTCTTGGAGCATTTGGCTCCAAGGCGTCTTTTTGTTTTTCCGGAGGAAAAAGACATGTGTTCGGTACTTGGGTTTTGCGGACAGGGAGCGAGAAAGGAAGACCTGATCCGCGCGCTGGATGCCACCTCGTCGAGGGGACCGGATGCCTCCCGGATCCTCCCCGCAGGAGACGGATGGTTGGGCTTTAACCGGCTGTCCATTATGGGGGTTCACGAAGAGGGTATGCAGCCCTTCGCATTTCGGGGGATGGAGACCCTGCCGGCGGAAAAGGAAGACAATGTCTTTGCCCGGCTGCCGGAGGGCAGCGAAAGCGCGGTGGTCTGTAACGGTGAGATCTACGGCTTCCGGAAGATCAAGGAGGACCTGATCCGGAAGGGGTACCGGTTCCTCAGCGATTCGGACTGCGAGATCCTGCCGGCCATGTACCGGGAGTACGGGACAGAGATGTTCGGCATGCTGGATGCGGAATATGCCATGATCCTCTACGATGCGAAGACCGGGAGCTTCCTGGCAGCCAGAGATCCCATCGGGATCCGTCCCCTGTACTACGGCACCACACAGGATGGCACCTATGTCTTTGCCTCCGAGCCCAAAAACCTCACCGGACTGGTGGGACGGATCAGTCCCTTCCCTCCCGGACACTACTTCCGGGACGGCCGGTTCGTCCGGTATCGGGATATGTCGGCGGTATCCCGGGTCAGCGAGGACGATCCGGAGACCATGGAGCGAAAGATCCACGACCTTTTGATCCGGGGCGTGGAAAAACGGCTGGACTCCGATACTCCCGTAGGGTTTCTGCTGTCGGGAGGACTGGATTCCTCCCTGGTGTGCGGCATCGCGGCATCCCTGCAAAAAAAGCGGATCAAGACCTGGGCCATCGGAATGGATTTGGATGCCATCGACCTGAAATATGCCAGAGAGGTGGCGGACTTTATCGGCTCCGACCACCACGAGGTGATCATCACCGGAAAGGATGTGACGGATGCCCTGGAGGAGGTGGTGCGGCTCCTGGGGACCTACGACATCACCACCATCCGGGCTTCCATCGGGATGTATCTGGTATGTAAGGCGATCCACGAGACCTCGGATGTGAGGGTGCTCCTTACCGGAGAGATCTCGGATGAGATCTTCGGATACAAATACACGGACTTTGCACCGGACGCGGAGGCCTTCCAGAAGGAGGCGGAAAAACGGCTCCGGGAGCTCCACATGTACGACGTCCTCCGGGCGGACCGCTGCATCAGCGTAAACTCCCTGGAGGCCCGGGTCCCCTTCGGAGATCTGGCATTCGTGGAGTATTGCATGTCCATCGATCCGGAGCGGAAGCTAAACCGCTATGGCAAGGGCAAATACCTGCTGCGGAAGGCTTTTGAAGACGATCACCTGATCCCCGAGAGCATCCTGTGGAGAGAGAAGGCAGCCTTCTCCGACGCGGTGGGACACTCCCTGAAGGATGACCTGACGGAGCTGGCGGAGCGGACCTACACGGACGAAGCCTTTGAGGCGGGGATCAAAAAGTACGGACACGCCAGGCCCTTTACGAAAGAGTCCCTCCTGTACCGGGATCTTTTCGAAAAATACTACCCGGGGCAGTCGGAGATGATCGCGGATTTCTGGATGCCCAACCGGGAATGGGAGGGGTGCAATGTGAACGACCCTTCCGCAAGAGTCCTTTCCAATTATGGCGCGAGTGGAGAATAAAGGAATCGCACAATAAGGAGGAGAAATCATGGAAAAGCAAAATGTACCGGAGCTGTTTGGATCTCTCGTATTTGATGACCGGGTCATGAAATCCCGTCTCTCGGCGGATGTCTACCGGTCCCTTCGAAAGACCATCGACGAGAATGAGAAGCTGGATGAAGCCGTGGCGGAGGCTGTGGCGCAGCAGATGCGGGACTGGGCCGTGGAAAAGGGAGCGACCCATTTCACCCACTGGTTTCAGCCCCTCACCGGCGTCACGGCGGAAAAGCACGACAGCTTCATCAGCCCCTCCCCGGACGGCGGCGTGATCATGGAGTTTTCCGGCAAGGAGCTCATCAAGGGGGAACCGGATGCATCCTCCTTCCCCTCCGGCGGACTGCGGGCCACCTTTGAGGCCAGAGGATATACCGCATGGGATCCTACCTCCTATGCCTTCATCAAGGACCACACCCTGTGCATCCCCACCGCGTTCTGCTCCTACGCGGGAGATGCCCTGGACAAAAAAACGCCCCTTCTTCGCTCCATGCAGGCCCTGGACAGACAGGCGAAGCGGATCTTAAAGCTCTTCGGAAAAGAGGTCAAATATGTCCGAACCAGCGTGGGCCCCGAGCAGGAGTACTTCCTCATCGACAAGGAGATGTTCGAGAAGCGCCCGGATCTGGTCTATACCGGCAGGACCCTCTTCGGGGCCATGCCGCCCAAGGGGCAGGAACTGGACGATCATTACTTCGGCGTCATCAAGCCCCGGGTGTCCGCCTTCATGGAGGACTTAAACACCGAACTCTGGAAGCTGGGGATCCTGGCCAAGACCGAGCACAACGAGGTGGCTCCCGCCCAGCATGAGCTGGCGCCCATCTACTCCACCACAAATGTGGCTACGGATCACAACCAGCTGATGATGGAGATCATGCAAAAGGTGGCGAGAAAGCACGGGATGGTCTGCCTGCTTCACGAAAAGCCCTTTGCCGGGGTGAACGGATCCGGAAAGCACAACAACTGGTCCATGGCCACGGATGACGGTGTCAACCTCCTCTCCCCCGGGGAGACCCCCTATGAAAACGCACAGTTCCTGCTGTTCCTCTGCGCCGTGATCCAGGCGGTGGACGATTATCAGGATCTTCTGAGACTCTCCGTCGCCACGGCGGGAAACGACCACAGACTGGGAGCCAACGAGGCGCCACCCGCCATCATCTCCGTCTTCCTGGGAGACGAGCTCAGCGCCATCCTGGAGGCCATCAAGAACGACACCCCCTACCAGGGGAAGGAAAAGGAGCTCTTAAAGCTGGGGGTCCACACCCTGCCCAGATTCTCCAAGGATACCACGGACCGGAACCGGACCTCCCCCTTTGCTTTCACAGGCAATAAGTTTGAATTCCGCTCCCTGGGTTCGTC
>JAFYFY010000110.1 GCA_017543485.1 Lachnospiraceae bacterium
ATCCCGAGAAGGATTCAGTGTATTACATACCAGACAACCCGGATTATGCCTACACGGCATATGATTTGATGGATTTCTTCAAGGAGAATCGAGTCAACAACCTGATCGTGGTGAACCCGGACAATCCCAGCGGGAACTACATCTCTAAAACCGATATGATGCAGCTGATCGCATGGAGCCGGGAGCAGGGGATATGCCTGGTGGACGATGAATCCTTCGTGGATTTTGCGGACGAAGAGAACGGTACCATTATCAAGCAGTCTATCTTGGCGGCAAATCCACAACTGTTCGTGATGAAGAGCATCTCAAAATCCTACGGCGTACCAGGGATCCGTCTCGGGGTTCTTGCTTCTGGGGACACGAAAACGATCGCTGCTTTAAAAAATGACGTGGCCATATGGAACATTAATTCCTTCGGCGAATTCTTTATGCAGATTTTTGAGAAATATAGGAAGACATATCTATGTGCCTTGGAGCAGATACGGGCGGAAAGGGCACGGTTCCAGAGCGAGCTGTCGAAGATACGGGGCCTTCGAGTGATCCCATCTCAGGCGAACTATGTGATGGTAGAGCTTACGGGAGGGATGGATTCAAAGGAATTTACGAAGAAGCTTCTCATCAAGCATGATCTGTTGGTCAAAGATCTGAGCGGCAAAACCGGGGGTGGAAAGTATCTGCGGTTTGCAGTTAGAAACACCGTTGACAACGACAAGCTTTTGGAAGTGCTTAGGAAAGAATTGAATTAACTGTATGTTTAATTGGATATTAGCAGATCCGGAGGCGATGGATGCCTCCGGATCATGTTTGTTGTGGAGGAATGTGGCGGAAAGAGCACAACCGCACGCACCTATCCGAAATTGACGATGACCTCGTTGATGTCGGGGTCCTTGAACCAGTCTATGGGGACGTTCCAGGTGAGCCTGGTTTTGAAGCCGATGGCGTCGCTCAGGCGGTTGGTGGCATCTTTGGAGGCGGCCTTAAGGTCGGTCATGCGCTGCAGGATGTCCGCTTCCAGGGCGGAGAGCTCCTGGTCCTCGGCTTTGTTTTCGCTGGTCCAGCTTTTCTGACTGTTCTTCTTCTCGCGCCAGGATGTGAAGGCATAGCGGTTCGCAAGGGTGTCCGTGGCGCTGTCGAAGCCCTCCTTCAGGGCGACATAGGCTCGGTAGCAGTCACCGTAGAGAGAGATCTGCTCTTCCGTAAAGGCGGTGCCGGCATCCTTCAGCTCCTGGACCTTGTTCAGCACCTTCTCCGCCTGGCGCATATACTTCATGGCGGAAAAGCCGACGGTGTGGAGCCAGCGCTCATACTGCCGGGTGCAGGTGCCCACAGGCTCCGCTTCGATGCCGAACACCTCCCGGATGATGTCGAGCCGATTCTGCTGGTCTACGTATGCGTATCGCCACTCGTATTCGATTTGTCCCAGCTCGCCGAACATTGCCCGGGTTTGGATGTTGTCCGCGTCTAGCTTCGTGGCATAATTGGCCAAGGCCGTGGTCTGGCTTAGGGTAGTGTTGGTATAGATGCCGCTGTTGGCAGCGCTGATCAGAGCGGGGATCTGGCTGAGCTTCCCTTCGTTCTTCAGTTTTTTGAAGATGGCCACCATCATCCGTCGCTGACGGGCCGTGCGGGAGCTGTCCAGGCCATCGGCTCCGTTTCTAATGCGCAGATATCCCAACACAGCATCCCCGTCCAGATGGTGCATGCCCTTGCCGTAGGTGTGTCGGCCGCTCATAGAAGCGAATCGCTGGTCCACATCGTAGTCAATACCGCCGATGGCGTCCACGATATCGATGACCGCCTGAAAATCCAGACCGTAATAGTAGGGGATGGAGATACCGCCCATCCATTCCTCCGCCGCCCGGCAGGTCAGCAGAAAGCCGTCTGAAAACTCGTCGTGCGCACCGGTGGGCCGGAACCAGCCGCCGATGCCCACGTTGAAGACGCCGTTGAGCTTATAGTAACCATAGTGACCCGGAGCGGTGGTCATGGTATCCCGGGGCAGGGAGATCAGGTCCACCTTGTTCTCGTCGAAGTTGATGGCGATGAGCATGATCACATCCGTGTGGGCCATGGTACCGCTGGTGGTTCCCCCATATTCGTAGGCATCGATGCCCATGAGCAGGATGTTCAGCCGCTCCACGGGTTTGGGTGTAGCCGTGGGCTCCGGCGTGGCCGCTGCGGGTGCGGCTGTCGCTTCCGGCGCCGAGGAGGGGGCGGGTGTGGCCACCTCAGGCTCGGATGTGGGGACGGCGGTATGCACGGGGAAGGCCGGGGCCAGAATGGTCGCTTGCGGGAGAGCGGTGGCAGCCGGGGCTTCGGCGAACAGGGAGGCCGGCTGCTTCAGGATCCGGTATGCATGCCAGCCGCCCAGCGCCAGGCCCACCAGCACCAGACCCAGCACCGTCCACAGCACGATGC
>JAFYFY010000111.1 GCA_017543485.1 Lachnospiraceae bacterium
ACCTCCCATGCGGAGCTGCCTTCACATTGCAGCATGGCTCCCCAGGTGGACTTGTCCTCCCCGCAGAGGGCTTCGATCTGTTCATAGGTCACATAGCAGGTGGAGCCGTCGCAGACCGCATCGTCTCCGCTTCCCGCCTGGCCGACTCTCATCCAGCCTGCCTCTGCCCAGGGCATCACGATCCACAGATCCCCGTCCTCGGAGCTGTATTGGACCTTGATGACGGAGCCGGGCACCAGAGCATCCACAAACTCCTGGGGCATCTCGAAGCCGTTCTGAGCCCAGGCGTCGCCGGTGCAGGCAAAGCCTTCGAAATTCACTGCGGATGCAAACTCCTTCGCCGCGCCCACGGTACCGATCTTCAGAGAGTAGACCTCCCATGCGGAGCTGCCTTCACACTGCAGCATGGCTCCCCAGGTGGACTTATCCTCGCCGCAAAGAGCTGCGATCTGCTCGTAGGTCACCTGTGCCACGGAGTGGGAATCGTTGATGTAGTCATCGTTCTGGCCGACTCTCATCCAGCCTGCCTCCGCCCAGGGGATCACCACCCAGAGCTCGCCGTCCTCGGAGGTGTACTCCACCTCGATGAGGGTTCCGGGCTGCAGTGCCTCGAAGACCTCCTCAGGCATCTCGAAGCCGTTCTGAGCCCAGGCGTCGCCGGTGCAGGCAAAGCCTTCAAAGGTGACATAGTCGGAGCAGGACAGGAGGTTGCTTCTGTCCGGGCCGTCGTTCGACTTGGCCACATACTCTGCGGAGGTATCCACCGCCAGCACGTTGCCGGAGGCATCCTTGAAGGAGATGGTGTAGATGTACAGCTCGGCACCTTCCACGTTGCCGGCAGCGGAATCCTCCAGGGTCACCACCATGAAATCTCCCGCTGCAGCGGGTCCGGGCAGAGCCGCACTCACCGTCTTGGGGTTCTTGTTCTCCAGGTAGATGCTCCAGGCCGACCCGCTCTGTACACCTGCCAGATTAAAGTAAATGTTGCCGGAGACAGCGGTGAAGGAGGATCCCTGACTGGATTCCAGTCCCAGCTCCACGCTGGCGACCTCTCCCACCTTGTCTCCCAGAAGCGCATCCATGGCCACGGCGGCATAGAGCTTGCCGTTGGCGGAGCTGGTGACCTTCACTGCCTTCTGGCCGTTCCGGTCCGTGAGTTCGAACAGGGTCTCCTTGGCGGCAGGATTCACGGTGCTGTCGCTTCCGAGGAATGCGAAGTTCCCGTCGTCAAAGGTGATGCTGGCGGTGCTGTCATACTCGTATGCAGCCACCTCCGGTGCCGCTTCCTGTGCGGGCTCTTCGGCCGGGGCCGCTGTCTCCTGCACGGGTTCCTGTGCTGCGGGCTGCGCGTCGCCGCCGCATGCGGTCAGGGAAAGCACCATGGCGCCTGTCAGAAGACAGGCCAAAATCTTCTTTGCTTTCAACTTTTTCATCCTCCTTTTTCAGATTTCCACACTACCTTCTGTATCTGTACGCACACCGTGCGATACATTCTCTTTTTGGAAGCAACCTTCCTATCCCACGATGCCGCTTCGCTCCGCCCCCTCGATAAAGCGCTTCTGAAGGAGCAGGTAGAGGGCCACGACGGGGATCAGGATCAGCAAAATGCCGGCATTGACGTACTGCTCCTGGATGGTGACATTCAGGATCTTGTCCTGGTTTGCGATGACGGAGGCCAGGGAGGAGATCTTCTTACTGATCACCACATCCTCACTCACCAGGAAGAGATTGGCGTAGAACACATCGTTGAACTGCCACACCAGGGAGAACACGGTGACGGTGATGACGGAGGGCATGGCATTTACCAGCATGATCCGGAAGTAGGTGTACCAGACCCCGGCGCCATCCACGAAGGCCGCTTCCTCGATCTCCTTGGGCAGCCCCCGGAAGAACTGGGTGAAGATGTAGATGTACAGTCCCGACCGGACGCCGCAGCCCAGAGCAGTCATGATGTACATGGGCCATACGGTGCTCATCAGGTTCACGCTTGAGCCGGTGATGAGAGAGACAAGTCCCAGGGGGTCGAAGTTCTTAAAGGTGGTATACAGGGGCAGCATGATGGTGTGGGGCGGGATCACGATCATCACCACCACGCAGGCAAACAGGAAGGTCTTGAACCGGAAGTTGAACCGTGCAAACCCGTACCCCACCATGGAGCACACCAGGAGCTGTACGGCCGTCAGGGTGACGGTATAGAGCAGATCCCTAGCGATGGTGGGAAAATAGGACATCCGCTCAATGACCAGCCGGTATTTCTCCAGAGAAGGCTCCTTTGGCAGTACGAACATCATGGGGTTGTAGATGTCCTTGGTGGAGGCGATGGAATTCACCACCATGCCGATGATGGGGGAAAGGATCACATAGCTGACCCCCACGATGATGGCGATCCTGCCCAGGGTGAGGAGGAAATCCTTCACCTGCCCGAGGAAGAGCTTTTTTTCGAATGCACTTTGAAACAGTTTCTTTGGCTTTTCCATCAGATTCGTTCCTCGTTACGTGTAATAGAAGGTGCGCTTCTGGATGTACCCGCACACCAGCACCAGGATCAGGCAGGTGGCCAGGGAGGACACCAGGGAAAACACGGAGCTGAGCCCGTAGTTAAACTGTGCGAAGGCCGTGTTGTATGCCAGGTCCACCACATCGGAGCCCGTGTAGGAATCCACGATGGTGTAGACGATGTTGGTGATGATATGGGGCATCACCATGGGGAAGGTCACCTTCCAGAAGGTCTCATATCCCGTAGCGCCTTCGATCTTTGCCACCTCGTACAGGGACCCGGGGATGGACTGAAGCGCCGCGATGAAGATGACGATCTGCACCCCCGATGCCCGGACGATGTCGTTGATCCGGGCCACCGCCTGCACCATGTAATCCAGGAGCTTCGCCGGGATGCCGTAGTTTACGAACATGTCGATGAGGTAATCCATGCTGAAGGCCACGGTATCGCTGGCCACGGTCTGCATCTCCGTCACCTGGGAGGTGACGCCGCCGTTCATCATCTGGGCCGACAGGTCCAGGGCCGCGGTGATGGCTCCGGAGTTTAAGATCACCGGCAGGAAAAAGATGGCTCGCACCAGGCCCCTCCCGGGGAATTTCCGGTTTAACAGTATGGCCATGAACAGACTGAAGAAAATGATCAGGGGCACATCGATGACCATGTCCATGACGGAGGTGGTGAGGATCTGCTTAAAGGTGGGATGGACCCGGAAGGCGTAGAGGAAGTTCTCCAGTCCCACGAACTCCAGCTTGTATCCCCCCTGTCCCGCATCCATGGTCAGATTGCTGAATGCGAACTGACAGGTGAGGAAGATGCTTCTGACGTAAAAGACCGCAAAGCCCACCAGCCAGGGCAGGATGAAGAGATACCCCTTCCGGTCCCGTCTTTGCAGGAGCGTCAGCCTTTTCCCGGATCTTTTGTCTCCTTTTTGCTTTGCCATGAAACTTCCTTCCAGGCCTCTGCCGCCTGTTTCGCCCCGCTTCGGGGAGGCAGAAACCGTTTTGTCACCATCACTGTAGGATCACATATCCCAGGGCCGAGACCGTCACACCGTCCACAGCCTGCTCTTCGTTTCCGTAATTGATGCAGATCCGGACCCCACCTTCATAGGTCACCATACGCAGATCCTCGCTCAGGATCTCGTGAGAGACCATGGCCGCATCCTGAACGGTCCGCAGCGCTTCATTCACATACCGGTAGGTCTCCTGCGCCACCCCGGCCCAGTTGGCGAAGGTGGTGGCGTAATACCGGTTCAGGGAGGTGAGCTTCATGCGGCTGGACTCTTCCATGGTAAAGACATAATGGGGAGAGGCGCCGCACTCGATCATCTGCAGCCGGATCTTCGGCAGATCATCGCTGTTTACAAAGTTCAAAAGCTCCGTGGAATACCCGATGTACCCGTGGATGATCATCTCGTAAAGGGGCACCGAAGCGTCCACGATGGCATACCTTGTGTCGTTTATGGGCGCGTTCAGGATGTCCGAGGAGTACCCGAAGGCGTATCGGTTGGCCTGGCTGGTCATGAGACGCCTGCCGGTGTTTTCCAGCTCCGCCATCTGTCCTTCGATGATGGACACCGCCTGCTCCCGCTCGATGACATTTGTCCGCTTTTTGTCCGAGATCAGGTAGTTCCCCAGATCCCGCAGCGAGTACCCGTCCACATCCAGCGTATCCGTCTTTCGGATAAAGGATGCCACATACCGGGGCAGGAACTTGGGGGACAGGGCGCTGTAGATATTGGCCCGGTATCCCAGTCCCGAGGTATTTCGGTAGGTGGTGGGATTGACCAGTCCGAAGCGGGCCGCATACCCGGACCCGTAATATCTGGAAGCCACCTGGGTGTAGGGGAATCCGCTGTCCGCCGCCGTCACCTTCTGGAAGGCCACATCCGCATAGAGGGTTCCGCCGTTTTCCCGCACCGTCTCGTTCAGGGATTCCAGCCCGCTCTTTCCCCCCAGAAAGCCCGGGACCCGGACGGTATCCGCCGCGTTATGGTCGTATCCTCCGTTAAACCATCCCTGCAGGTTCATCACCTGGTTGGTGATGCCCTCTCCCGCCAGGGCGTTGGAAATCTGCTCCGCCTCCCGGAAGGAGGTCATGGCAAAGGAGTGCTGGTACTGGACCCCCAGGATATGTCCCGTCTCCCGGACCGCCGCGATGACGTCATAATAGAAGGGGATATCGCTCTTTGCCTCCAGCTTCTGCAGGGTCCCCTCCGCAATGAGCCGCTCTCTGTAGGCATTGGCGATGCCCGCATATCCCTCGTAGCGCTCCTCCAGGAAGGTGTACCTGACGCGTATGTCGGATTTGTAGCTTTCCTGCTCCATCACCAGCACGGAGGTGGCGGAATCCCCGAAGTTTTTCAGATCATCCACCGTCCGCAGGACGAAGGAGGGATACAGGTAGTTGTAGTCGTTAAAGGCCCCGGAGACCTGGGCACTCAGCACACAGTTCGACGCGGAATCCTCGATGCTCATGAGGATGCTCCCCCCCTCCCGGCAGATGCCGCAGATGGGAAGTCTGGCGGTCTCTAAGGGTTCCACCGTGGTGTAGGTGGCAGCCAGAGGATCAATGTCATAGATGTACTGGGAATAGGCCGCTGCCGTGGTCTTTCCGTTGTTGAACCGGATGATGCTGCCGGAGCCGTTTGGCACCACAAAGCATCCCTCATCCTCGTAGGAGGTGGCTCCCAGATACCGAAGGAGCTGGATCCGGTACACATATCCCGCCCCCAGCTCTTTGATCTGCGCGGCGGGGATGGTGACCTCCAGATAGTCCTCATACAGCCGGTACTCCAGGGGCACTTCAAAGCTGGCGGTATCGTCCCCGATGGTGTAGAGATACCGGATGCCGTTCTCGATGCCCTCTACGGAGAAGTTCCCCTTGGACACGCTGTCCACATAGGAGTTCCAGGTGCCGGAGACCACATCGTCGTTGTAATAGGACAGCATGAACTGGCTTCTTAGGAAGTTCTTGTTGGCTCCGTTTGCCACCGTATCTTCATCCGGATTCCGGGGGTTGGAATAGGTGATCTTCCCGGTGCGCTTGTCATACACCGCCACATCCGCAGTCTTCCGGTCCGTATACAGTTCCAGGTAAGCGGTGGAGGTCACCAGCTCAAACCCCGGCACATTGGATCCGCTTTCTGCCACAAAGGCAGTGCCTGCCTCATAGGAGTACTCCTTCAGGTACTTTCGGTATCCCTGATAGCCCACGATGTAGAGGAAGTAATACGCCAGATAGATGACCATCCCCAGGAGCGCGGCGCCCAGGATCCCCAGGATCAGCCGGGAAACCGGGGAGAGCTGTCCGAAGGTTTTTTTCCTATTTTTCTTTGTCTCTTCTGTCTGCTTTCCGCTGTTCATGCCGGCTTACACCCGAAAGATCAGTTCCGTGTAAATGCTGTGGAAGAAGTTGTATACCATGCCCATGAGATTCGTCATCAGCAGGATGAGAAAGACGATGACCAGAAAGGCCGCCAGGGTCAAAAGCAATGTGACCAGGGTCTTTCCCATGGTATAGTTGTGGACCTGCATGATCCCGATGAGGATCAGGATCAGTCCGTAGGCGATGCCCACCGCCAGGATCAGCGTGTAAAAGGCCTGCTCATCATCCGCCACGAACTGACTTACGATGGTGGCGATGACAAAGACCACGCTGATGGGGAAGGTGCCGTAGCCGATGGCGATGGCGATATCCTTCAGCCTCCCTTCCCCGTTCATCAGACAGGTCACGGACCAGTTGCTCACACATAGGAGGATGTAAAGAATGAGCACCGTGAGCAGTTCATAGGCACTGTTTACCGTCCGCTCATCGATATCGCTGACCACGAAGCTGGCCAGGAGCCGGTTGGCCGTAAAGCAGGCGGAAAAGAGGATCACGAGAAAGACTGCCAGTGCCACGCTCCCCCTCTCCTGGTGGCGGATCCAGTAGAACCCGTCCATGGGATGGGAGATGGTATAAAAGAGATACCTCCATTTTTCCCGGGAAAACAGTTCTCTCATGCCTTCTTCCTCTTGCGGATGATGCCGCGTTTTTTCAGCTGTGATACCAGAACCCCCGCCGCAGCCAGGATCAGGATCCCGGTGAGAAAGACGCTGGCGTGATCCGTCAGAAAATCGTTGCGGTAGCGCTTGTAGGCCACGGAGTAATAATCTCTGGCCATGCCCAGCTCCAGGTATTTCATGGCCGATACATAGTCCCCGCCGGTGAGGTATGCCTTTCCGATGCCGGTGTTGGCCAGCTCGTTGTCCTCATCCAGAAGCAGTACCTTCTGCCAGAGCTCCACGGCTGCGGTCTCATCGCCGCTGTATCGCAGGGCCACGGCCCGGTTGATGAGCCGTCCGTATTCCGTCTCCCTGTAGTAGGTGATGTTTGCCTTTGTGGCATCCAGAACGATCACGTCCCCGCCCACGTTCTCGATGGCCACCGGCAGCTGGAAGGTTCCGTCCTGGGTTCCGATGCCGCCGAAGATATAGAGGAGATTCCCCTCATGATCGTAGGTAAAGATCCTTCCCCGCTTCCGGTCCAGGCAGGAGTAGATCCCGTGCTCTCTGTACACCACATCCGTAAACTGAGAGGGTCCCGCATAATCCGTGGAGCCCGCGATCTGCAGATCTCCCCCCAGGTTCTCCCGGAAGCCCTTCCGGATCACGTCCTGTCCCTTGGGGTTTAATCGTCTGACCCCCTGGATCCCGGTGGTGTCGATGTTGGAGGCATAGACGAAGCCGTCGGGATCGATATCCACCCCCGTAAACTCCGTGGGGATAAAGAGCTGGGATTTGGCCCGCTCCTCCTTGGAAGCGATCTTTCTCCAGAAGCGCTCCCAGAGGGTGATCTCCACGTTGATGGTTCCAAAGAAACCGGCAAATCGTCCGTCGGTCTCAAAGACCATGATGCCCTCAAACATGTTCTGGGCGATGCAGTAGACTCTGTCCGCATAGTCCACGGTAACCTTCAGCGGGACAAAGACGAATCCGTCCTCCAGGACCTCCGAGGTGGGGTTGGCGATGATCCGGGAAAGGCTCCGGTCTTTGTTCAGCACCACGATCCGGTGGTTCTGGGAATCCGCGATGTAGAGCTGATCCGTCTCGGACACCGCCACGCCGTAGGGCTGGTTGAAGGAATCCTCGGCGCCGTCGTTCTCGAAGCCGGTGATCACCTCCAGCACCTTCTTGGCGCTGCTGTCCAGCACCACGATGCGGTTGTTCCCCGTATCCGCCAGGTAAATGCTGCCGTCATCCGCCACGCATACATCCTGGGGTGTGACGAAATTCCCCAAAGGCTCCCCTTCATAGGTCAGGGACAGGCCGCTCACCACATAGTCCGGCTCATAGGGCGCGGGGGTAAAGATGATGTCCTCCCAATAGTCGTAGTTGTAGGACTGATACGGCAGACTCTGGGCCTGTGCCGATAAAGGCACGGCGCTCACCGCCGCAAGGACGGACAGCGCAAGGGCCGCGATGCACTTTTTCCAATCCGTTCGTTTCATAGGTCTCCCACCGGGTTCCGGTCTATTCTTTCATACCGGAGGTCGTCATGGTTTCCAGGACATTGCTCTGACAGATGAGGAAGAAGGTGATGGGCACCGCCGCGATGATGAAGGTCACCGCCGCAGCCGCTCCCGCTCTGGCCACACCGCCTGCCGTGATCTGCTGCAGGGAGTACTGCAGGGGCTTTAGCTGCTCATCCCGCAGGAACAAAGATCCCGTGTTGCCCCACATCTGCTGGAACTGGAAGATGGCCAGGGTCAGCCAGGCCGGCTTTACATTGGGCATCACGATCTGCCAGAAGATCCGCCACTCGCTGGCGCCGTCCAGTCTCGCCGACTCCATCAGAGAGTCCGGGAGCTGCTCCATGAACTGCTTCATCAGGTAGAGCCCCATGCCGAAGCTCCAGGCCGGAAGCACCAGGGCAGCGTAGGTATTGTTGATGTGCAGCCAGCTGATGATGAGATACTGGGGGATCTGGGTCACGGTCCAGGAAAACATCATGGACAGCACCACCATGTCAAACAGGAGCTTTTTCCCCGGAAACCGGTTCTTGGCCAGGGGATAGGCCGCCAGGGACGCGCAGATCACGTGGCCAAGCATACCGCCTCCCGTGATGATGACGGTGTTGAAGATGTACCTGGAAAAGGGCACCCAGGAGCCGTTCATCAGGGTGAACAGGTCGGAGAAATTCTCCAGAGTGGGGTTTCGGACAAAAATCTTCGGCGGGAACTGATACAGCTCATCCAGGGGCTTTAAGGCGTTGTTTACGATCATCACAAGGGGCAGCACCATGAAGACGCCGCAGATCGCCATGATCACAAACAGGAAGGTATTGCCGGCCACGGAACGGTTCAGCTGTTTTTCCCTTTTGCGAAGAAAACGCATTTTCGGTTTTGCCATCGCCTGTGTACTCAAGTGTTTATTCTCCTACTCGGCCCAGCAGCTTCTGGACCAGCTTGTTGGTCCCCACCATCAGAAGGAACAAAATGGTGGCAATGGCGGAGGCGTATCCCATCTCAAACCGGGTGGAGCCGTAGTCCAGAAGGTGCGTCACCACCGTGGCCCCCGCGTAGTTGACGGAAGGATTCCCCGCCAGATTGATGGAGATATCCGCCACCGCAAAGGACTGGGTGATCTGCATCACCGCACCGAACATCAGCTGGGGCTTCATGGCGGGCAGGGTGACAAACCAGAGCTCCTGCCAGCGGTTCTTTACCCCGTCCAGGGCCGCCGCCTCGTACATGCTCTTATCCACGGTCTGGAGTCCCGCGATGAAGGACAAAAATCCGGTACCCAGGGAGAGCCACAGCTGCACCACGATCAGCACGGGAAGGACGTATTTTTCCGTCTGCATCCAGAGCCTGGCTTCGTTCAGGATCCCCAGCTTTAAGAGCAGGCCGTTTAAGTATCCGTAGCGGTCCCCGGTGAGGATCAGGTTCCAGACCAGATATGCGTTTCCGCAGATGGAGGGCGCATAGAAGATCAGAGTGAGGAAGGCCCGAAGGACTCCTTTAAACTCGTTGATGATCCATGCAAAGAGAAGGCACAGCAGGTAGCTCACCGGCCCCGTGATCACCGCAAAGATCAGGGTGTTTTTCAGGGCTTTGATAAAGATGTCATCCTCCAGAAACAGCTTGATGTAATTTCTCCAGCCCACGAAATTCGGCCATTCCAGCATGTTGAAATCCGTGAATGACAGGATCATGGACATGACCACGGGCAGCACCGTGAAGAAAAAGAACAGGATAAAATACGGTGCCATCATGGCATAGGAGGCCTTGTTCCTGCTGATCTGATAGGAAAGCTTTGCCTGCTTTTTTGCGATTTCGAGAGCCTCCGGGGATACGGTGACGTTTCCGGGGGCATTGCCTGTCATGGCCATCTGGGATCCCTCTTTCCTGTGCCGCCCTGTGCCTTAGTCCGTGGCCAGGGGAAGATCAAATTCTTCTCTCTTATAATCGATCTCGTCGTTGATATAGAGGACCTTGTCCATCAGTTCCTCTCTGGGGGTGGCGATGCTCGTCCGGCCGGTGCTGGCGGAGTCCGTGGTGACGCTGTAAAAGGCGTTGTTCACATTTCGCCAGGTATAATACCCGCCGGGGACCTGGGGAATGCCCCGCACCTGGCCGAACTGCTCCATGAGCTCCTTGTAGTCCCGGATGGGCCAGGAGAGATTCCCCAGCGCTTCCAGGTTTGCGGTGGCCACCCGGGCACTGGCTCCCATAAGGCTCTCCATCTCCCGCCCGAAGAGGGTCTGGGTCTGTGCGTCCGTCCACCACTTCAGGAACTCCCAGCACTCCTGGGGGTGCCGGGTATCCGCCATGATGATGTCCGCCAGTCCCGTGCTTCCCGTGGTGTGATTCACCGACCCGTCCGGCTGCACCGTCCCCGGCACCACCGTGAAGTCCCACAGCCCGGCGATATCGGGAGCGGAGACCTGGAGATTGTTGTAGGTCGTGTAGTCGGAGATGATGATGGGGCACTCTCCGGTACGGAACCGCTCCTCCACGCTGGTGGCCTTGTCCAGCTTGTAGTCCGTGTAGTATTCGCAGTACTGCTTAAAGACATCCACCGCGATATCGGAACTTAAGGCCGAGCGGTCTCCGTTTTCGGTGTAGTATTCTCCGCCCTCCTGGAAGAGGAGCATGGCGAAGACCTGTTCCGTGGGCAGCATGCCGAATTCCATCTGGTTCTTAGCCAGCACCGTCATGGCCACCTTCACCTGATCCCAGGTGGTGGGGACCTCCAGACCGATCTCCGCCAGAATGTCCTTTCGGTAGAACATCATGGGGAAGGTCTGGGTTTCCGGCAGGGCATAGGAGGCTCCGTTGAAGGAGAAGGGCACCAAAGCGCTGGGGGAGAACCGCTTTGCCACTTCCTCAAAATCCGGGAAGTTCCGAAGGTTCAGCACCGCATTTCGAAGTCCGTAGTTGACGGGAGTGTCGTTTCCGGTATTTAACACCGCGCCGGCGATGCCGTTGGTATTTGCCACCTGGATGGCCACATCCGGTCCCTCCCCGGCCAGGGTCGCCCGAAGGAGCGTGTTCATATCCACCAGCTGGACATTCACGTTGATGCCGGTCTCATTGGTAAAATGCTCATCGATCAGGGACTTTACCACATTGGCCTGATCCCGTCCGGTGCCCACCCAGAGGGTGAGGGTGGTGCTGTCTTCCGTATCCTCCGCCACATTGCCGATGCGGTTGTAGTCGATGACGAAGGAGTAAAAGAGTCTTTTTAACTCATATCCGGCCCGGGAGAACCAGTCTCCCTTTTCAATCTTTTCCTTTCCGCCCTCTCCGTAAATCTGGAAACGGTCCACGGCCAGAGGCTGGGGCAGGACCTGTGTGATCCAGTTGCCGCAGGCCCGAACGTTTACCTTGTAGGAGGAGATGACCTCGGTAAAGCGCTCCTGGTCCTCGATGAGCTCCTCCAGCTGATCGCTCATGGTGACCAGCACCGTGAGCTTGTCGCTGTTGTTTCCCGCCGTCAGCCGGAGCTGCGCGATGGCTTCATCCAGCTGTGCCTTCACCTTTACCAGCTCCGCCTCCAGTCCCGGAAGGCTCCGGGCGATCTGATAATCCCGGTAGATATCGGGAGAGACACCGGTGATGTAGATCACCTGCCGGTAGATGGCGTTTAGCTGCTGCACCGCATCCTGGACCTGGGCGATGATGTCCGCCATATCTCCCAGCACCACCTCCATGCGGAGGGTATGCCTGCCCGCCTCCAGAGAAAACAGGTAGGGCTCGCCGGCTTCATCCGACAAAACCTCCTCCCGCCAGCTCTGGGCGTAGGAGAATCCGTATGCGGAGAGCTCCGAAAAAGGTACCTTCCCGTCGATCTCGATCTTCCGGCACACATTGATGCCCCGGACGAAGTTCTGTTTGCAGTAGGCAGCGATGGAATACTCCCCGGTGACCGGGACCTCAAACTCCCACTCGATCCACTGTCCGGCCTTCTGCCAGGAGGTGCCGCCGATGGTATTGTTCAGTAGGAGCTTGGGGCTGGCGGGATAGACCGCCGGGGAGGACTGGTCCTGCCTGGGATAGAGCATCTGGGAGGACATTTTGTCCGCATTCTCCGCCTCCACCCGGATGTTCACCCCTGCGGATGCGCTGCCGTTTTCCCTCCGGGATCCCCGGACCGTTTCGTAGTCCAGAAGAGGATCCTCATTTTCAAAGGTGAGGCTCCGGATCAGCATGGGCTCTCTCTGGGAGAGGAGGGTCACGGTATGGGTCCCGGCCTCCAGATACAGCGCCAGAGGTTCCGTGATATATCCGTTGGAATCATAGATCCTTGTGTGCACCCACTCGGGGGCTTCCACGGCCTCGGGCTTTACCTGGAAGCCCTGGTTGTCCGTCTCCCAGCGCTTCACCGTGACGCCGTGATCATCCTGGTAGCGCTCCGTCACATCCGTGGTCCAGACCCGGCAAAGCTCCACCAGGGCCAGTTCTTCATAGGGCAGCTCTCCGTCCAGGAAGAAGGCTCTCTGGATCTCGGAGTTTTTTCCCTCCACGGGGTAGTAGTCCAGCACCAGGTCGTAAAGTCCCGTCTCCGGGATCTCCACCTGAAATTCCACCAGGGCATCCTCGCCGGTGAGGATGCTCTCTCCGGCCATCCCCGCAAAATCCTTCCGGATCTCGGGAGAAACCGGCTCTCCGGCCTCCTCGTAGCGCACCACCGCTTCCGGTCCGGCTGTTACGATGGCAGAGGGCCTGCGGCTCTCATGCTGTGCCAGATAGGCTTCGTACCCCGGGATGGACGGGTCCACGGAATAGGTTCCCACCAGATCTTCGTAGGCCTCCTCACTCAGCTGTGTCTGCGCATCCGCGCAAAGCACCCAGGGTCCCGGCATGGTCAGGACCATTCCCATGGAAAGAAGCAGGGCCGCGATTCTTTTTTTCCGGTTTTTGTCTGCTTTCATCTTGTTCTTTCTTTGCTGCGGTACAGGGCCGCCTTGCTCTGCCGGCGTCTCTTACTTTGCATCCTCCCGGATGGGGTAGGTCTTCAGATCCGGCAGCTCGTCCTGGGTGATGACCAAAGGATTTGCGTAAAACTCCGCCAGCTTCTCCCCTTCCGTGTACTGATCGCTGTAGGAGGCGAAGTTGGAAGTGCCCTTTACGAACTCTCCTCCCCAGGTGCACCAGAAGCTCCACATGGCTCCGTCCCGCTTTAACAGTTCCGGATCCGGCACGCAGCCGTTTTCGCTCAAGGTGATGATCTTCCGATCCGTGCTGCACTTGGAAGCCTTGATGAAGGTGCCGATCTGGGAGCCGTATTCATGCTCTCCGGGATAGATGTCCCACCCGATCATGTCCACATAGGCATCTCCCGGATACCAGGCGGCGCTCTGTCCGTTCCAGAGCCAGATCAGGTTGTGGATCCCGTACTCGCCGGTGAGCTTCTCAAACAGTGTGATGTAGAGCTTTTTGTAGCTCTCCGCACTGCAGTCCCCCCACCAGAACCATCCGCCGCTGGCCTCGTGGAGGGGGCGCCAGATGATGGGCACATCCGCTTCCTGCAGGATCAGGAGCTGCTGTGCGATGGCATCGATGTCCTGCATCAGAAGATCGTACCCCTCCGGATCCTCGCCGTTCATGATCTTGTCCAGATCGATGTTTGTGTGCTCCTTGTAAAAACCGCTGTACCAGGCTCCCGTCAGGTATTTGGAAGGGGCGTTCCAGTGCCAGCAGAAGGTGACGATGCCGCCGTTTTCCCAGAAGCTTTTCGCAAAGTCCGTGGCTCTGGAGGTGGACCCGTTCTCAACGCGGGAGGGGGAATATTCGATAAAATCCAGTCCCAGCACCGCCGGTGTCAGATTTCCGTTCACCTTCTTTACCGCCTGAAATTCCTTCCCCAGGCTGCCGGTGTCACAGTACTGTCCGGAAAGGACCACCTGTCCGTAGCTGTCCGCCAGGTAACTCATGAGACGCTTTGCGCTGTCCGTGGCCAGGGGATCCGCCAGCTTCGCACTCACCGCAAAGGCATCCTCCGAAAGAGGCTCCGCAGTCTGCACCGTCACTTTGTCCAGATCGATATAACACCAGTATCCCATGACGCTGACCTCATGCTCTCCGTTCTCCAGATAGACTCTGGTCACGGTGCTCTCCGCGAAGTCCTTTTCCGCAGTGATGACCTCCCCGTATCCGACGCCGTCCACGAACACCCGGTTCTCCTTGTAGTCGGAGGCTGCGCTGGAAAAGACCAGATCATAAAACCCGGTTTCTTCCACGCTGATGGAAAAGGCGACCCCGTCGCTCTCCGAGTCAAACCCGGTGGCGTATCCGGTTCCCGAATATCCGCTGCGGGAACTGGCTGCATGTACATTTCCGATGAACCTGGCATCCTCCGCCTCGTAGGTCCCCACAATCTGCGGTGTGAAGGGCTCTTTGGCATCCGTCCCGGCAGCTCCTGCTCCGCATCCAGTGAGCCCGCCGGCCATGCTTCCCGCCAGCAGACAGATGGCTGTCCGGGTCATCCCGTTTCCTGCTTTTTTGATTTTCCGTGTTCTCTGTCTGTTCATGATTAAATTTAGTCTTTTTTAGTCTGTTTTAACTAATTCCGTGATTAAAGTATAATCATAAATGCCCTGTTTTTTCAACAATAATTGAGCATCGGACAGCAACTTTAGCACATTTGTCTTTTTTTAATCTGATTTATTGTGCATATTTTACAGTGAATCCCGGTGTCATGTTAGTAAATCTTGTTAATTAAATTTACTTAATCGTTTACCCATTCGTTTCAAAAAACTTATTTCACTGTCCGGTTTCCACCGGATCTCTTTGCTTTTCCTCGATAATGTGCTAACTTAATGGTTATAGTTTCCGACGGATGCTATGGATTTCCATAAAAAAATAATGGATGGATGGAGGGAAAGATGAGTCTCATCGTAAATGACCTGTCGAAGAAATACGGAGAAAAGACCGTGCTGGATCATCTGAGCTTTCAGATGCCCGGCCCCGGCGTGTACGCCCTGCTGGGGACCAACGGTGCCGGCAAGACCACCGCGATCCGCATGATCCTGGGCATGCTGGCAAAGAATACGGGAGAGGTGTTCTGGAATGACAAGCCCCTCTCCTGCGAGACCTGCAACATCGGCTATCTGGCGGAGGAACGGGGACTGTATCCCAAGTATTCCCTCATGGACCAGCTGCTGTACTTTGCCTCCCTGCGGGGTGTCACCGGAGAGGAAGCCAGAGTCCGGATCCGCAAACTGGCCAAGCGGCTGCAGGTGGAGGAATATCTGTATCCCAACGAAAACGCGGCACCTGCGCCTTCCATAGTCTCTACGAGCAAAAGCCCCCTTCGGCTCGGGGGAGCGGCAGTGCGCAAAAAGCCCGAGAAGCCCAAGGTAGCGGATCAGCTCTCCAAGGGAAATCAGCAGAAGATCCAGCTCATGGCAGCCCTCATTTCCGATCCGGAGCTCATCGTCCTGGATGAGCCCATGTCCGGTCTGGACCCGGTGAATACGGACCTGTTCCGGGATATCATCCGGGATGAGATCGCCAAGGGGAAATACCTCATCATGTCCAGCCACCAGATGGCCACCGTGGAAGAGTTCTGTACGGATCTCACGATCCTGGATCACTCCAAGGTCATCCTGCAGGGCAACTTAAACGACATCAAGAAGAGCTACGGAAGAGTGAACCTCCATCTGAAGGTGGATCCGGATGCCCTGCCCGCCGCCGGGAAGGTGGTGGCGGACCTGTCGCAGCAGATGAACATTCCGATCCTCAGTGAAAAAGAGGGTGAGTACCAGATGAAGGTCACCGGTCAGGAACAGGCCGGGGAGCTGCTCTCGAAGCTGGTGCCCCAGGCTCCCATCATCACCTTTGACCTTCGGGAGCCCTCGCTCCATGAGATCTTCGTGGAAAAGGTAGGGGGTGCACAGGAAGATGCTTAACATACGAAAGGAAGATCTGCAGGGGACCGGGAAAGTCTACCGGTTCACCATCACGCAGATGTTAAAGGCCAAGGCGAATATCATCTCGCTCATCGTCCTCTTTGTCATTACGTCCCTGTCCCTGCCGCTGCGAACGCTGCTGCAGGACTTCGGCGGGAAGACCCCCTTTGCTCTGGGCAGCATCACCGTGGTCAACAACACCCGGTTAGCGGTCACGGAGGATCTGCTGAGCAGTGTCATCGAAGGGTATTCGGTCCTGGACCGGGACGCCTTCACCCTGGCGTCGTCTCCGGATCAGGTGGATTATGCATCCCTGGACGTGCTGGATGCGGTGGTTTTGCTGGAGGAAAAGGAGCCCTCGGAGACCTCCGGACGGGAGGGCAGCTCCTATGTGGCGGCCATTCGGGCGCTGCCGGACAATACCATCTCCGATTTTTCCATGTCCCTGTTAAAGTCCGCCATGAATGATCTGCTGCTGCAGGCCAGGATCCAGGGCGTCTCTTTGTCGGAGGAAGCCTATGACATCCTCTCCGCCGGCGTGGAGATCGAGGATTCCAGCCTGGAAAGCTATCTGGATGATGACGAGAATTCGTCCCATTTTCTGCTTCAGATGGTCTACTCCGTCATCATCATGATGGTCAGCACCTATGCCATCTCCTATATCATCCAGACCATCGTGGAGGAAAAATCCTCCAAACTGGTGGAATTCCTGGTGGTGAGCATCCGCCCCTTAGGCCTGATCCTGGGTAAGATCCTGGCGGCTCTCACCTTCGTGGCCACCATGTTCCTGGTGATGGTGCTGGGACTGTTTTGTTCCACTGTGGTATCCGGTCTCATCGGGATCTCGAAGATGGGGATGGCCAATGTCATCGCCCTGGCTGGGATCAGTTCCGTGTCTTCCGCGGGTGCGGCCGCGGCTCCCGCATCCCCTCTGGTGATCCTGGCCTTTGTGGTCAGCATCCTGTTAGGGCTCATCACCTTCTCCATTCTGGCGGGCCTCAGTGCTGCCGGATGTTCCTCCATGGAGGATTCCCAGAGTGCCATGGGGATCTCCATGCTCCTCATTATGGGCGGGTATATGATCTCCATCATGATCTCCGCCGGCACCGGCAATGACGCGGTCCACACGGTCCTGAGCCTGGTCCCGGTGCTGTCCGTCTACTGCGCTCCGGTGAATTTCCTGCTGGGCCGCATCGGATTCGGTGTGCTGTGTATCGCCTGGATCCTGCAGTTTCTGGTCATCGCCTTCCTAGCCGTGGTCGCCAGCCGCGTCTATGAAGGACTCCTGGTCTACCGCGGCTCTCACCTGAGCTTCGGGCAGATCCTGAAGATGGCAGGCTTTGGAAGAAAAACCGCCAAAAACCAGAAGGGAGGTGATCTCGCATGACAGGACTGGTCTTTCGCTTTTCCCTGCGTCAGCAGATCGAATCCAAGTCCTTCCGGACCATCGCGATCCTGATGGCACTGCTGTGCCTGTTCCTGCCCATGATCCTGCTGCCCGCCCTGGACCGTCCGGAGGACAGCATTCCCACTTCTACGGACATTCAGACCGCGTACTGTGTGGATCTGACGGATTATGAACCCCTGGACTGGAAGGTCCTGCGGGATACCGGGAATCCGGTCTATGAAAAGATCGCCTACGAAGACTGCGGAAAAGATCTGGACAAAGCCGCCGAGATGGCTGCTCTGGACTCCTACTGCGTCGTGCTGGTCTTAGACCGCTACGGCGATCAGGGCGCCTTTACCCTGCATGTCCTCTCCCCCAAGGAAAGCGAGATCGAAGAAAAGGACCGGAAGGCCTATCAGACCAACTTAGAGCGCGCTTCCTCCCTGATCCTCACCGCCAAGGCCGGCGTGGATGAGCAGAAATTGGCTTCCGTGGACGGCAGCATCGACGTGGAAGTGTCCTATGTGACGCCTGCTGCCGGCACCGGGATCACCGTGGCGGATGCGGGAGAGGGAACCTCTCAGCAAAGCCCCGCTGCGGAAGATGCTTCCTCCGGATCCGCCGAAACAGGCGCGCAGACGGCAGAAACCGAAACCCCGGGGCAGCCCGAGGCTCCCACGGTTTCCACACAGGAGCCCGGCACCACCACCATCACCGTCACCACCCCCGCACCCGAAGAGACGGAAGAATCCAAGGAGGCGGAGTTTTTACAGCGCATGCGTTCCGGACTGGCCTTTGCCATCCCCTACATCAACATCATGCTGCTGTACTTCCTGATTCTGTTCTTCGGACAGGGCGTGGCCAACAGCATCCTGCTGGAAAAGAACAACAAGCTCATGGACACCTTCCTGGTGAACGTCAAGACCGATTCCCTGATCATCGGAAAGGTCTTCGCCGTGGTGTGTGCGGCTCTGGGAGAGTTCTTCTTCTGGATCCTGTGCCTCATCGGCGGCTTTGCCGGAGGCTTTGTCCTGATCCACTTCTTCTACCCCGGATATGAGTCCAAGGTCCTGCGGGCCCTCCATGAACTCTCTGCCATCCAGGGACTCCTCTCCCCCGCGGGGATCCTTCCGGCGGTGCTGCTCATCTGCTTCGGCTTCCTGCTCTACTGCAGCCTGGCCTCCATCGGCGGCGCCCTGGCGGGCAAGCAGGAGGATCTGGCATCCACCAACACCCTCTTTACCCTGGCGCTGGTGGCCAGCTTCCTGGCAGTCCTTATGGGCGGCGGCATCTCCGGCGACCTGGCAAACAAGCTGACCTGGATGGATTTCGTCCCCTTTACCGCCGTGCTGGTCACCCCCGCAAAGCTGATGCTGGGCGGCCTCTCTCCCCTGTGGGGATATCTGGCTCTCCTCATCACTCTGGTCTGCGCCGTGGCGATCATGGTTCTGGCGTCCAAGTGCTACCGCCTGATGGTCTTCTACAAGGGCGATGCCCCGAAGATCCAGGACCTGCCGAAGCTCTTCAAAGCCTCCCAAAGTTGACAGGGGGACAGTCCCCCTGACAACTTTTGTAACACAGGAAAAGCCGAAACCCTGTATCTGCGGGGCTTCGGCTTTTTTGCGGCTGGATTTTTGTGTCAGAGGGACTGTCCCCCTGTCACACGGGCAACGCTCTCCTTGATCACCAGGTGGCCCTCCACGATATGGACGCCGTGGCGATAGGACTCTCCCGCGATCTTTTTCAGGATCACATCCACGGCCACCCGGGCCATCTCCGCCATATCCACCTCATAGGAGGTGATCTCCACATCGCACAGGCCGGGATAGATGTAGTTGTCGTATCCGGCTACGGAGATGTCCTCCGGGACCCGGTAGCCCATCTTCTGGAGGCGCTTGATCACCATGCTGGCGGTGAGGTCACAGTTGCAGAAGAATGCGGTGGGCATCTCCTCCGGGAGCTTCAACCCCTCGGGGTCGATATGTCCGCTGGCCTTCTCCCGGTCCGGGATCACCCAGTCCTCCCGGACCTGCACCCCATGTTCCATCAGAGATTTCAGATACCCCAGGTACCGGTCCGTGATGGATCCCGTGGTCAGGACCGTCCCCACATAGGCGATCCTGGTATGTCCCATGTCAAAGAGATGGTTCGTCACATGATAGGCGCCGTAAAAGCTGTCGGAGATCACGGCATCCGTGCGGTGATCCTTGTCCGTAAAGTCAATGTAGATCTGGGGGAGCTTCACGTTCTCCGAAATATACGCCAGATAATCCTCCGAGATGGTCCCCACGAAGATCAGACCGTCCACCTTCTGCTCCGAGACCAGCTTGGGGATCACGGGATCCAGCTCCGTGTCCTCGTCCAGGATCTCCAGAAAGCAAAAGCTCCCCTCCTCCATCAGGGTCCGGGAGACATTCTGATACATCTGCCAGTAAAAGGAGGCGTACTTGTCCAGATAGCCTTCGTGGATGATCACCCCCAGATGGAAGCTTTTTCGCTCCGCTTCCCGTCTTTCCACGGAGGGCTGACGGTATCCCAGTTCCCTGGCCAGAGCGCAGATCCGCTCCCGCATCTCTTCGCTGACGCCCTTCTGGCCCGAGAGGGCCTTGGAAACCGTGACGACACTGACACCCACCTTGTCCGCGATATCCGCCAGTCTGACTTTTTTTGCCATCTCTCTTTTGTCCTTTCTGTGAGACTCTCCTATTCTTTATGACAATTCTTTAAACCTGTTCCACAAGCCTCTCTTTATGCCAGCTCTTTAAGCCATCTCCCGAAGGTGCAGCAGGATGGATCCGAAATCCCCCCAGGGGTTTTTCAGCAGGATCCCGGCATTTGCCAGAACCGCTCCGGACAGTGCCTGTCCGTGGCAAAGGACCTCCGGCGCGGGCTCCCCCGGGATCTCCCCTTCGATGCGGTAGATCTTTGCCGGATCCAGCCCTGGGATTCGGATCCTGCGGCTCACCGCATTGGGGCGGTTTCGCACCTGCACAAAGGTTAGCAGCGCTTCGGAACGGTCCTTGCGGACGCTCATCCAGCAGTCGTAAAAGCCGTTATCCCGGAAGGATGCAATGCGATAATAATCTCCCTCCCGCACCAGCTCATGCAGCCGGTGATAGGTTGCAACCTGAGCGGGAATCTGCGCCCTGTCCTCCTCCGGGATCCGGGTGATGTCCAGCTCGTATCCGAAGGTTCCGGAAAGGGCCACATGCCCTCTGGTCCGGAAGGGTGTTACACGGCCCACGGTATGATTCGGGCAGTCGGAGACATGAGCCCCCATGGTGCTTAAGGGGTAAAGAAGGGCTGTCCCCTCCTGAATGCCGAGGCGTTCCACCGCGTCCGTATCATCGGAGCACCAGATCTGAGGACTGTAATAGAGCATTCCCGGGTCAAAACGGGCGCCGCCGCCGGAACAGTTCTCCAGAAGCAGGTCCGGAAACCGGGTGATGAGCCGCTCCTGCAGCCGGTATACCGCCAGCATATAGCGGTGACACAGCTCTCCCGTCCGGTCCGCCGGCAGGTATGCACTGCCCAGATCCGTGAGCTGTCTGTTCATGTCCCATTTCAGATAGGCGATATTCGCGCTGCCAAGGACCGATTCGATGCAGCTCCAGACATATTCCTCCACCTGCGGGTTGCTCAGATCCAGCACGAACTGGTTCCGGGATCTGCAGGGGACTCTTCCCGGTATGGCGATGGCCCAGTCGGGGTGGGCACGGTACAGGTCCGAATCCGGAGAGATCATCTCCGGCTCCATCCAGATCCCGAACTTCAGTCCGATGCGGTTTACTTCCTCCACCAGGTATTTCAGACCCCCGGGGAGTTTTTTCTCATTGACGGTCCAGTCCCCCAGACCGGAATTGTCATCGTCCCGTTTTCCAAACCACCCGTCATCCATCACCAGCATCTCGATGCCGCTCTTTTTCGCCTCCCGGGCGATGGAGAGGAGCTTCTCGGTGTTAAAATCAAAATAGGTGGCTTCCCAGTTGTTGATGAGGATGGGGCGCTCTTTGTGGAGATAGGGGCTTCTGATGAGGTGCCCCCGGTACAGATCGTGGAGGCTTCGGCTCATGCCTCCCAGCCCCTGCAGGGAACAGACGCAGACCGCTTCCGGCGCCTGGAAGTGCTCTCCGGGAGCCAGCGTCCATTCAAAGTTCGCCGGGTGGATCCCCAGAAGGATCCGCACGGAGTCAAACTGGGTCTTCTCCGCCTGCGCGAGGAAATTGCCGGAATAGAGAAAATGGAATCCGTAAATGATGCCGGACTCCTGGGTGATACCGGCGGATGCCAGTCCCAGGAAGGGATGTTCCTGGTGGGAAGATTCTCCTTTGGTGGACCCCACGCTGGTCTTTCCATACCCAAGAGGACGAAAGTCCATCTGCCGCTCTCTGGCCCAGGAGCCGTGCAGCGTCAGCACCTGCCAGGGCCCCAGGGACTCCTCCGGCTCCAGATCCAGCGCCAGGCTCATCACCTTTTCGATGCGGACGGGTCTATCGCTGTCATTGACGAGGCGCACACTCCGGACGATGGCGTCCGTATCCGCAAAAACCGTATAAAGAAGCACAGCCCGCAGCCTTAGTACCGGATCTTCCAGTACCAGTTCCAGGGTCTGTGCCTCGTTCTCTTTCGCAAAAGTGGCGGGAAGTCCTTCCAGACCGGGCTTTCCGTCATAAATGCGGTGCTCCTTATATAAAAACTGAACGGCCCTGTGTCCGTCCCCGTCCAGGACCTCTGCAGCCCCCTCCCGGTAGTCTCCCAGCGCATTCCCGGGGTACTCGGAGGGGAAGCGGTCCAGAAAAGATCCCCGCTCTCTGGCATTCTCGGAGGGTACAAAGGGGGGCTCCTTTGTCCGCATCAGGTAGCTCACATCCTCCCGGGGGACCCTGGCCCCGTAATACACCTGTCCCGGGAAGCCCTCCTCATCCACGATCCCCAGGATATAAGAGGTGTGCGGTGTCTCCAGGAAAAAAAGTCTGTTGGATTCGTCGTAGGCGATCATGGCAGTCATCTCCTTTACGGCAAACGGGTTTCCCTGCATTTTTTCTGCATGCCGGCGGGTACCGCTTTTCAAAAAACACCCCGGGCAGGCAAAACCGGTGGGAAACGCAGTTTTTCATTTGCTGTCAGGTAGATGATACTGAATAAATTAATTCTGTAACAGTGGCAGAGTTAACAAATTTTAATCGAATTTTTGTTAATTTTAACCAAGAATCCGTTGCAGGGTCACTCCGGCATGGCAGATCCGGCTCGTCTGCAGCGGTCAGTCCTCGGAGAGCAATAGCCCCAGCAGCCCGAACTCGTTTCCCTCCGAGTCCTCCGCCTTCCGGATGACCACCTGATGCTCCGCCGTCTCCGTGGAGGTGTACACCTCCACGGAGGTAAAGGCATTGCCCCATCCCCCCTTATTTGAAGCATCCAGAGTCCGCAGCGCCTCCCCGTCCACCAGCACCTCAAAGCGGCCGGGATTTCCACCAATCTGCTTCATATACAGGATCCCCAGGTTCCGGAAGCTGGCGGTAAATCGGATCTCCCCGGCCCCCTCGGCGCATTTCCAGCCCTTCGTAAAATGACTGTACTGATAGCCGCCGGAGCCCTCCGTAAAGCTGCCCAAATCCTCCACCCGGGCATACAGCTCCCCGCTTCCCTCCGGATTCGTCGAGTCGATCACCAGAGCGTGGCGGTAAACCTGCTTTGTCAAAGCCTCCGGGACGGCCGGGAGCTCCGTGAGCTCCTCCGCCCGGGTATAGACATCGTTTAAATATCTCCACAGGATCTCCCCCACAATGGCATGTCCCACCGCGGAAGGGTGCACCCCGTCCCCCGCCAGCTGCTGTGCCGTGAAATCCCCGTTCTCCGTCAGGGTCTTCATGGCATTGGCGTAGCTCACCATGGGCAGGGCGTAGTGGTGTCCCACCAGCACATGGGTTCCCTGGGCCGTGGCGCCGTTTGTCTGGGCCATGAACAGGAGCATCACGGCGGGAGCGGCTGCGCCGTCTCCCGAGGCGCTGTCTCCCGAACCGGATTCCCCTTCTGTGCCGGACCCCCCTCCCGAACCGGAAAGCAGGATATCCCGGATCAGATTTTCATAGGATTTCTTGTGGGCGTTGTCCGCGCCGTCGTTCACGGAGAATTCCACCAGCACCAGGTCCGGATCTTTGTCCAGCACCTGGGCCTGCAGTCTGTGGACCCCCAGGTAGGAATCTGTGCCGCCGATGCCGGCATTGATCCGTTCCACATGCACCTCCGGGAAGCGCTCCTCCCACCAGGAAAAGAAGTAGTCCGCATAGGGCTTTGCTCCGGTGACCTCCCCGTCCCGACCGCCTGCGGCAATGACGCCCTCGGTGATGGACCCGCCGATGACGGCAATGGTCACATCCTCCCCGGCCTGAGCCTTTCGCATGACTGCTGCCAGAGCACTGTCATCACACACCGGCCACATGTCCGCCTGAGTGTAGGCCTCCTCCGTAAGGAAGGAGGTTCGGGGCTCCAGAGGAGCTTCCTGTACGACAGCGCTTGTGTCCGCAGGGCTCTCGGGCGCTTCTGCCGTTTCCGCCCCGCAGGAGCCCAAAACCAGGGCCGCTAGCGCCAGTGCCCCGATGAGAGAGATCCGCTTTTTCCGTTTCATCCGTCCGTCCTTTCCCCGCGGTCCGAGCCGCGTTCCCGCAAATCTTCCTTCATCCGTCCCCCGGCTCTTTGACAAAAAGGAGGACAGATGATAAATCTAATTGAGAATGATAACAGATGAAAACGGATTTTCAAAATAAAAAATCGGAAAGGATGAAAAAATGAGACTGATCTTCATCAGACACGGCGATCCGGATTACGAAAACGACACCCTGACGGAAAAAGGCCGCCGGGAGGCGGCTCTTCTGGCACAGCGGGTAAAAAACTGGGAGATCACGGAGATCTTCCGCTCCCCCTTAGGCCGGGCGGTTGCCACCTCCGAATACTGCCTGAAGGAGCTGGGGCGCACCGCCACCACTTATGACTGGCTGCGGGAATTTGCCATGGACGTGAAATCCCCCGACGGGACCCACAGATGGATCCCCTGGGATTACATGCCGGACTACTGGACCAGGCTGGAGACCATGTACGACCGGGATCACTGGATGGATGCCTCCGTCTACGAGGGCTCCGAGATCCGGGAGCGGTATGCGCAGGTTGCAGGCGGCATCGACCAGATCCTGGAAAAATACGGTTACAGACGGGACGGGCGCCTCTACCGGACGGAGAAAGAAGGGGATGATACCACCCTGGTCTTTTTCTGCCATCTGGGGGTGAGCTTCGTGGCCTTAAGCCACCTGCTGGGGATCCCTGCCACGCTGCTCTGGCACGGCTTTTTTGTGGCTCCCACGGCAGTGACGGTGGTGGGATGCGAAGAGCGGGAGCCCGGCATCGGGATGTTCCGGGTGCAGGTCTTCGGCGACACCAGCCACCTCATCCCCGGAGGAGAGCCCATCTCCGGCTCCGGCTATTTTACGGAGCCCTTCCAGGGGTAACCCCCGGGACAGGTGCCCCTTAGAATCCAATCCGCGCCATTTGTGCTTCCCGGGTCCGGAGCTGCTCCTCCGTCCTGCGGATGGCGTTTTCCACATCCGCTTTCAGAAGGGTGCGCAGGTCCTGATCCGTCAGGTGTTTTTTCTGTGCCAGCCGCCTGGCGGCAAAGACCGTCGCCATCTCCAGAAGTGCCCGGGCCTCTCTCCCGTTTCCGAAGGACGGGTCGGAGGTCCTTTTTTCGAAGTAGCGTTCCACCAGCTCTCCGCATCCGCTTTCCGGGCGGTACTGTCCCAGTCCGGCCAGCCGCAGGAAGATCTCCCGCATCTCGGCCGGGGTGTAGGAGCGGAAGAAAAAAGTGGAGCTGATCCGGCTGCGGATCCCGGGATTTGCATCCAGAAAATCCTTCATCCGGTTATCCCGGTCACAGACATCCTCTCCGCCGTATCCGGCAAAGATCACCAGCTTGTCCTCCCCGTGCCGTTCCAGTTCCAGGATCAGCTGCGCGATGGCTTCATTTCCGTAGCTGTCCGTCTCCCCGCCGCTTTCCGCGATGGAATAGGCTTCATCGATGATGATCACATCGTATTTCTCAAACAGCGCCCTGGTCTTTGGTGCGGAATGCCCCACATACATGCCCTTTAGCTCCGCTCCGTTCAGGCATACCATCCGGCTGTCCGGAAGAAGCTTTTCCTCGAACAGGATCCGTCCCATGAGCCCGGCCACCGTGGTCTTGGCCGTGCCCGGGGCGCCCAGCATCAGGTGCACATTGTGATATCCGCTGCTGCCGATCCTCCGCTCCCTTCTGGCTTTCTGATACTTCATAACCCCCACGATGTCCAGCACCTGTTGTTTGATCTCCGGGAGCCCCACCAGCTGCTCCTCCAGAAGCGCTCTGGCAGACTTTGTTTTCCCCTTCCCCTCGGGGACCGGCTCCCGCAGAAAGCGGTCCGCAAAGTCAAAATCCCGGTTTCCCAGACAGATTTCCTCCCCTTCCCTGTCCTTCACCGCATAGGCCACGATGCGGTCGATGGTGGTGCAGAGGTGACAGGTGCTGACGGAGGACGCCAGATGCAGGATCCGCTGCGGGGAAAACCCTCTTTTCAGGCGGATCCCCCGCTGCCTGATGTTTTCCAGCAGCACATGTCGGTAATATGCCTCCGGATCCGTCTCTTCAAAAGAAACCTCCAGCTCCTGCGCGGCATACGTCAGGATGAAGCTGTTTCGAAGCGCACGGAACCGCTCCCGGTCCGGGACACCAAAGGGAAGGTCCGAAAACTCTCCGCCTCCGGCTGCCGGGTCCCCGTCCAGAAAGACCACATACAGCCGAAGATCCCGGGACAGAACCTCCGGAAAATCCATCTCCTCCCCGAACCACTGCTCCCGGTTTACCAGGATCACCAGGCTCTCCTGATGGCAGGATCTCCAGAAGGGCTCGTGGGAGTCCCTGATCCGGACCGTTCCGTAAAGATACCCTCCGCTCTCAAATGGAATCTCCTGCGGGGAGGATCCGGACTGTATCTCGGAGGCGGACAGCACCGGGATCCGGTTTGCCGATTCGTACCAGCTGCAGGCCGCTTCGTCAAACTCCGTATCAAAGGGCAGCTCCCCTTCCCGGGCCTTCCACTTTTGCACCTCCATGGCCAGATAGGTGACCGCCATGAGCCCCATTTCCCGGTCCCGGGCGGTGATGGCCAGGATCCGGCTGCGCAGTCCGGTCCCGCTCTCCGCCAGTTCTTTCAGCGGGCGAAACTGCGCCGCTCCCTGTCTGACATCCTCTGCCAGGCTGTAGCTTTCCGGATCGGCCGGGATCTCCAGGAAGGATACCTTCTCATGCACGCTGTTTTTCAGACAGACGGTCCGAAGCGGCGGTTTTACCAATGTTTTCCTTTGTCTCATACCGAATCTCCCCTGTTCTGCTGCCGTTACCACATCAGTGCGAAATTCCCGCTCCCCCGGGGATAGATCCCCTCATCCGTAAAGGCGCCCCACTCTTCCAGATCCCGGAGAGCCTCTGCCGCCTCTTTTGCTTCAGCGTCTTCCCTGCGGTTTTCCCGGGTAGGGCTCCCGGGAGCAAACAGCGCAGGCTCCTCCCCCCAGCCTCCGGTCAGACGGTCCAGTTCCGCCTTGCAGGCCGCGCAGCAGCACAGGTCATCCTCGTCATAGCTTCTGATGATCTCTCCGATCTCATGGACCGTGTGGATCTCTTTCCCGCAGACATAGCATCCGATCATGTTTTGTTCCTCCCTTCTTAAGCAGCCGCAATGCGCAGCAGCGTCTCCCCCGGGTTGTGCGGAAGGCTCCGCCTCTCCCGGATCCTGGTATTTTGCAGATTGCAGAAGATCAGCTCCTTCAGCGCGGTCCCGTGAGAGTATCCGTGGATCAGATCCAGCAGAAAATCCTCACGGCTAAGAAGCAGGATCCCCTCGATCACGCGCCTGGCCTGGGCTACCCGCATCCCGTGAAGATCCAGACGGATGATCATCTCTCCGGAAGGGCCATGCCCGATCCGGACCCTTTGCAGATTCTCCCCCGGAAGCAGATAGCTCATCCGGTCCATCATCTGTTCATATCCCATCTCGCACCTCCGTTTTCTTTGCCGGTCCCCTGCTCTGAGATGATCATAGGACGGAGGAATTTTATTTTTGAATTTTCGCTGACATCCGGGACCGGTGACGACCAGATGGCACAAAAAAACCGGAGGGCTCGCACCCTCCGGCTGTCCGGTTCCTTCCGATGTCCGTCTTTTTCCAATGCATGGTCCGCATCCGCTAAAACGGCAGCAAGTCAAAGCTCTCTGCGGAAAAGGACCTTTCTGTCTGCGGCTGCATCTTTTTCGCTTCCGGTTTCCCGCCCGGGTCCAGGGAGTGGCGGATGTAATCCTCCGGTTCTCCGCAGGTCCTTCGGATATACCGGATCAGGAGTTCTTCGGATCCGGCAAAATCCGCCCGGTGTCTTCGGTACCAGGAAAGGGCCGTATGCCACTCCATGAAGGGATCCGGCCCGGGATCCTCAAAAAACGGGGACAGGTTCTCCTCTCCAAAGGGCAGCTCATCCAGGGTCAAAGGGAGAGCCTCCCCGTCAAAGGGCTCCTCCGGGAACGGCACATCCTCCGGATCGTCCTCCCGGTCCGTCCGCAACGCATTTTGCAGCATCCAGACCTCTTCCATGCCGCAAAGCTGTCTGGGGGTAAAGGATCCCTCCAGGGCCTGCAGGATCTTTTCGCACTGCTTCCTTCGCCTTCCATCCGCCGGATCCCGTGACTTTTCCGGATCCCTGACCAGATCCGCATTCACCTCGTAAAACAGGATGTTGGCCATCCAAAGGAGCCGCTCCGAGCCCTTCCCCTCAGGCGAGATCAGCTTTGCACAGCCCGCCAGAGTGCCTTGCTCTCTCACAACCGCTTCCATCTGCCTTTTCAGGGCGTTTTTCCCCCGATAGGGTGCGATCCGGGAGAGGGCAGCCGCATTTCGGATCCGGTCTTCCTTTTTCTTCGGGATCTGCCGCATCCAGAAGTGCTCCAGCAAAAGACCTCCCAGGAGATCCGCTTCCTCTTTGCAGCCGCAGGCCCGCAGATGCCGGACCAGCAGCACATCCCCTTCGATCAGCCGGTTTCCGCTCCGGGAAAAAAGCTCCTCCAGGTGCTCCTTCGTATCCGCTTCCGGTCTGCAGGCCATCCCCAGCAGAATGCTGCTCTTTAAGAGCGCGGAGGCCTGTTCCCTGCCCTCTTCCCGGGCCAGGAGCGTCTGCCTCCACCTGTCCTCCAGTCCTTCCGCATACCACCGGACGATCGCCTGCTGTCTGCTGTTTCGGACCGCTGTCTGCCCTTTTTCGCCAGCGCTCTTTTTTCGTTTTCCGCTTTGCGCTTCATGGATCAGGAACCGGTTCACCTGCTCCGTGGCGGTCTGATACAGGAGTCTCTTCTTCTCCTCTTCGGAGAGCGCCGGATCCTCCCGGAGCATCTCCATAAAATGCTCCTTTTGAAGCGCCCTGACCACCGCTTCCGGCAGCCCTTTCAGGAACAGGTCATCCAGGAACAGTTCGTACATCCCCTCCCGATCCTTTGCCTGCTTCCAATACCGCAGGATGGAAGCGGTCAGTTTCCGCTCCCATTGTCTGCGATCTGCAAAATACAGATCCCCCTGTCCCTCCGGCTTTTCCGGGATCCGGGCGGGATCCGTAAATTCTCCGTTCAGAAAGGAAAACAGCCAGCAGAGCTCTCTTCGGGTCCGTGCCAGCGGAAACTCGCCCGTTTCTTCGGCCTGCCGCACCTGCGTCAGAAGCCCGTACACCTCCCGAAACAGCTCCTGGGCTCCGGGGTCCTTATGAAACAGGGAGATCCCGGTATCCCCCCCTTCCGAAACAGGGTACCCAAAGCGCGCCAGAAGATCCTTCTGGCTTTGATACAGAGTGCTTCTGCGATACAGGATCCGGGTGCTTAAGGCGCGGCATTCCCGGGACAGAAACGCCGAAACCCTCTCCCCATGGACAGTCAGAAAGGCTTTCGCACCTTTCTTTCGAAGTTCCTCCGAAAGCCCCCGGTTTGCATCCGAGAGGGCCCGGATCACCCGCTGCCGCTCTGCTGCGGTCCTGTGCCGGCGGATCCCCATGGCAGCCGCCAGAAGTCCTTTTGCGTACCACCAGGGAAGGATCCCGCCTTCATAGCGGATCTCCTGCTCCGGCGTGCAAAAGTCCACCATCTCCCAGGCCAGCATTTCATTTTGGGCCGCCTGACGCACCCCTGTCTGATCCGGTCCTGCCAGGAGCGCTCCCAGCAGATCCGGGTTTTTGGTTTCCGACACATCCGTCATCTTGCAGATCAGGAGAGACAGTCCTTCCGGCGTCGGATGCTCCCCCTGCACTGCCAGAAAGATCTGCAGCGGCAGAGGCACATTGCACAGCGCACCGACAAGGTGCTCCCTCTCCAGCCAGTCCCATGCGGCTTTGTATGCCGGGCTATCCATCGGATCCAGGTCCAGGCTCTCCATCAGCTCCGTGATCAGAGGATGCAGGTGATAGCTGCGGTCCGAAGCACCGACCAAAAACGGGATTTTCTCCCGCGTACAGGTGACCAGTCCGGTCTCCGCCAGATCCTCCAGGATCCGAAGGGATGCGCTTCCCAGAAGCTCCCGGTAGGCCTGCTCTCCAACGGACCAGTCCGCCGCTTTCGTCATCACCCACACATTCTCCAGCGCCTGCATCTGTTCCCGGGAAAGCCCCATGATCCCGAAGAGCTCCTGCAGGTGCAGCAGCACCTCCTGTCTGGACCGGATGCCGTCCTTCCGAAAAACCACCCGTTCCTCGTCCAGCGCACGAAGTCCGCCCTTTTTCAGTTCCTTAGCCAGGACTGGCAGGCTCTTCCCGGCGCCGGCTGCGTATTTCGCCACCAAAGAAAGGGTCATGGCATGGCATCCGAAATACCGGATGATCTTCCCGGCATCCGGGATGTGCCCTGCCGGAAGCGGCCCCAGCTCCCTTTGAATCAGTTCCAGACAGTCCGCCTCCTCCAGTGCCCCCAGCTCCAGATATCCGATCTTATCCGAGTCAAAGCCCTGCTCTCTGACTCTGGTGGTGAAAAGGGCCTTTGCCCCCAGGGTCAGCAGGTCCTCCAGCCTGGGATCCCCGGCCGTGTCGAAATTGTCGATCACAAACAAAACCCGCTCCGTTGCCACCTCCCGCAGCCTGCGGATCCGGTACCCCAAAGTCTCCTGTCTCTTCTCCGGGGCGTCTCCCTCCTTTTCGATGGGAACCGAGAGAAAGAAGGGATCCAGAGATCCCTGATACCGGAAAAAGACGATAGCGTCATATTCCGACCGGTACCGTTCCAGATATTTCAGGGCCAGCGTGGTCTTCCCCTCTCCCCCGAAGCCGCAGACAAAGACGGCCGTATTCTGCTGCAGAAGCTCATGCAGGTGCTGCAGCTCCGCAGACCGCCCCACAAAGGAAGCCCCCGGAGCCGCCAGGGGATACACGGATCGGATCCGCTCCTTTCGGGTGAGGATCCGCTCTGCGTCTTCCAGCGCCTTTGAAAGCTCCCGTGCCGACAGATACCGCTCCGATGCGACCGCGCAAAGCCCCTTCTCCAGAATGCCCTGCAGGCACTCACACCCCTCCCCGGACAGCGTTCCTCCGCAGGTATCCGCTACCGAAAAGGACCGGAGAGGCCCCCGGTCCAGGGCCTCCGGAAGCCTGTGAAAGATCCGTTCAAACAACATGGCACAGATGCTGTACAGATCGGTATGGGGACCGATCCGGCGCATCTCCCCCCGCAGAAGCTCCGGGGCGGCATAGCCGGCAGTCATGGACAGGCTCCTGCCGGACAGGTCACTGTCTTCTCCGGATCCGGAACCCTTCGCATACACCACACTGCCCAGATCGATGAGCTTCACCAGATCTCTGGTCTCCGGCAGCACCAGGAAATTCTCGGGTTTCAGATCCAGCAGGAGCATTCCCTGTTGGTGGTAATCTCCCGCCAAATCCGTCAGTGCCCGGAGGGTCCGCAGGACCTCCGAAAGGTCCCTGGCGGGATCCTTCCGGAAGGTCACCCCGTGGTCCACATCCACGATCATATACAGTGTCCCGCCACACTCCGCGAGGGTATCCGTCACATGGGCCGTCCGGTTTCCGAATCGTTCCGAGTTCTGCAGACGGATGTGCATCTGATAGATCCGCCGGAACTCCGCGAAGGCTGCATCCCGCTCCGCAGGCTGCTCCCATACCAGCTCCGTCCCCTGCCGCCCGGTCCGTGCCTTTACGGGGTACAGCTCCTTGATCCTGACACGTCTGTCACACGCATCCTCCACCAGAAGTGCATCATAAACCAGACAGTCGGCTCCTTCTCCCATGAGCCGTCTGATCTCATAGGTCCTTTCTCCGAGTATGAGGTTGTATCCGGGCTTCAGTGCTTTCCGCATCTTCCTTACATCCTCTCATCCGCCAGCAGTCCCTCCGAGATCAGATCCCGGAACAGATCCAGGGAGTCCTCCGCCGTCTCGCAGTACAGGAAAAACCAGTCGAAGGGATTCCCCGCATACAGCGGCTGCAGGTACGCCTCACACAGCAGGTCATTCAGGCTTTCCCGGTAGTTCTCCAGGTCGGTATGGTGTCCCCCCTGCTTTTTGGAAAACCAGAACCAGTAGGAATACAGCAGGATGATCATCTTCCGAAGCTCCTCCGCCGTGGGATCCGCCTTGGTAAAGCTCTGCACCACCGGGAGCCTGCTCCGGATCTGCTTCGGCAGGTTGGCATTTTTCAGGAACGCACCGCCCCGCTCCTCCTGTCTGGCCCGGTTCACATCGATGCCGTAGATCAGATCCACCATGGTGGAAACCGAATAGAGGGACTTTTTGGTCTTCTTTTCTCCGGACGCCATCTTAAAGGATTCCCAGAGATAAGGGTCCGCCGCGCACTCTCTGGCGATGATGCTGCAGGAGGCGTCCACGCGCCCCTCTTCCAGCAGCTTTTCCTCTCCTTTGCGTCCCCGGACCTGTTCCAGGAGCCTCTTTAGGGTCTCCTTCGCCGTGCGGTTTCGAAGGTCGAAATTGTGCCCGTTGGCGGCCAGATAGGACAGCACCGCTTCCTTTGTCCGAAGATCCGTGGCTTCCTGCTGCAGCACCCCGGTGTAGACCGTCAGATCCGTTTTTTCCTCCGGAAAGGAGACCTGCCCCAGAAGGTCCCGAGCTTCCCCGTAGGTCCAGCCGTTTCGAAGGCAGCAATAATAGACAAACTCTCTGCAGGAACGCATGTTAAAGGGCCGGTCCCCGTACACCTTCCGGAAAAAGTGTTCCGTCTCCGGCTCGCTGCATCCAAGGGCAAAACAGATCTGGAACATCCGCTCTCTGTCGCTGTCCCCCCGTTTCGGGGCCGTGCCCTCAAACCAGCTGCGGAGGGTGTTTCGGTTAAAGGTGATCTGCTGCGCTGCGGCCAGCTCCTCCAGATACGCTCGCTCGCTCCTCGGATCATCAGGCCGCATCCGCTCCCGGATAAACCGCCGCAGGCTCCGGCCGAAATCCAAAAAGGACGACGCATCCGTGAGGTAGGACAGTATCTCCTCCTCACTGTATGCGTCGTCCGCAAATTCTTCGATCCTCGATTCCAGTTTACGCGTATAGTCCGTCATGCTCCGACCTGCAGCTCTTCCCGCATCATAGACCGCTCATCCGTCCGTTTCAGTATACGAGATCTGCCGCAGACCCGCAAGCCCCCGCGCAGCTAAACCGTGTCAGCCGCTGTCATCTCAGGTGCCAGATGTCTCTGTTGTACTCCTCGATGGTCCGGTCGGAGGAGAAGAATCCTGCCTTTGCGATGTTCACCAGCATCATCTTCTTCCAGCGGTCCCTGTCGGCATAGGCCTCGAAGGTCTCATCCTTTACCCGGATATACTCCTCCAGGTCGATGAGGGTCATGAACCAGTCCTTATTCAGGAGCTCCTTCTGGAGGCGCACCAGGCGCTTTTTGGTTCCCACCGCCACCACCTGGGGAGAGGTGATAAAGTCCACGGCCTCTTTGATCGCCGGGCTCTCCTCATAATACTTCCGGGAGACATAGTCCGCCTTTGCGTAATGCTCGATGACCTCATCCGAGGAGACACCGAAGGTAAAGATGTTCTCGGGGCCCACCAGCTCCGCGATCTCCACATTCGCTCCGTCCGCGGTTCCCAAGGTCACGGCGCCGTTTAACATGAACTTCATGTTGCCGGTTCCGGAAGCCTCCTTGGATGCCAGGGAGATCTGCTCGGAGACATCGCAGGCGGGGATCATCTTTTCCGCATAGGAGACATTGTAGTTTTCCACCATCACCACCTTCATGTAGGGGCTGACCTCCGGGTCGTTATTCACGATCTCCTGCAGGCACAGCAGCAGGTGGATGATGTCCTGGGCGATGATGTAGGCCGGGGCCGCCTTGGCTCCGAAGAGGAAGGTCAGAGGCGTCTTGGGCTTTTTGCCTCTCTTGATCTCCAGATACTTGTGGATGATGTAGAGGGCGTTCATCTGCTGGCGCTTGTACTCATGCAGTCTCTTGGACTGGATGTCGAAGATGGAATCCGGATCCAGCCGGACGCCCTCCTTCCGGGCGATGTAGGAGACCAGTTCTTCCTTCTTCTGCTTCTTCACGGCTTCGATGGCATTTAAGACCTTCTCGCTGTCGGCAAAGTCCAGGAGCTTTTCCAGATCCCGCGCATCCTTTGCGAAGCCGTCGCCGATGGTATCCCGCAGGAGCTGGGTGAGCTCCGGGTTGCAGGACAGGAGCCATCTGCGGAAGGTGATGCCGTTGGTCTTGTTGTTGAACTTCTCCGGATAGAGCTTATAGAAGGCATTCAGCTCGGTATTTTTCAGGATCTCGGTGTGGATGGCCGCCACGCCGTTTACGGAATACCCGTAGTGGATATCGATGTGGGCCATGTGGACCCGCTTGTCCTTGTCAATGATCTGGACTTTGGGATTTCTCGGATACTTTGCCCGAACCCGCTTATCCAGCTCTTTGATATAGGGGATCAGCTGCGGCACCACCTTCTTTAAATAAGCCAGAGGCCACTTTTCCAGTGCTTCCGCCAGGATGGTGTGGTTGGTGTAGGCACAGGTGCGGCTCACCACATCGATTGCTTCGTCCATGGAGAAGGCTTCCTCCTCCACCAGGATCCGGATGAGCTCCGGGATCACCATGGTGGGATGGGTATCGTTGATCTGCACCGCCACATGATCGGGAAGGGTGTGGAGATCATAGCGTCTGTCCTTCATCTCCTGCAGGATCAGCCGTGCACCGTTGCATACCATAAAGTACTGCTGATAAATGCGCAGCAGATTCCCGGCCTCATCCGAGTCATCGGGATAGAGGAACAGGGTGAGGTTCTTCGTGATGGCTTCCTTGTCGAAGGTGATGCCCTTTTTCACCAGGGACTCATCCACGGTCTCCACATCGAAGAGGTGGAGCTTGTTCACACCGTTCTCGTACCCCACCACATCGATGTCATACATCCGGGAGGTCACGGTGCAGTCGCCGAAGGGGATCTCGAAAGTGACATCCGTCTTCGTCAGCCAGGACTCGGGCTCGATCCAGGTATCCTTCTCCTCGGTCTGGGCATTTTTCTTAAAGACCTGATGGAACAGGCCGTAGTGATAATTCAGGCCGATGCCGTCCCCGGGCAGGCCCAGGGTGGCGATGGAATCCAGGAAGCAGGCCGCCAGACGCCCCAGTCCGCCGTTTCCCAGGGAGGGCTCCGGCTCCATTTCCTCGATGGCGGCCAGGCTCTTGCCGTTCTTTTCCAGGATCTCTTCCAGCTGTCCGCGGATCCCCAGGTTGATGAGATTATTGGACAGGAGCTTGCCGATGAGAAACTCCATGGAGATGTAATACAACTTCTTCTCCCCGGTGATGCGGGTGGAGACCGCCAGGAACTCCTTTACCACCTTCAGCACCGCGATGTAGAGCTCTTTGTCGGTGCAGTCCGCGATGGACTTGCCGAAGCACTCCTTCGTGCACTTGCCCAGCTGATCCTCCAGATTCATGATCAACACGTTTCTTTCGAGATTTTTGTTGTCTGCCATGTTTCCTCCCTGCGCTCTGCGCAAATTCCGTACCTTCTGTGCCGTTTCTTGTTTTTCCGCTTCTTTCGTGACGCTTCTTTTCCTTCTATTCTTTTCCTTCTATTCTTTTCCTTCTATGTCCGGATCTCTTTGATCGTTTCTTCCTTCGATGTCACACGATGATGTCCAGATATTCCAGCCGCACCAGCTCGTGATCCATGATGACGCTCTGTCCCTTTTCGCCGCCCATGAGCCGGGCGCATTCCCGGACCGCTTCCGCACCGATCTCCCGGAAGTTCTGTCTCACGGTGTTCATCTGCTTGCCCACATACCCCATGAGGGTGATGCCGTCAAAGCCGCACACCGGATGGAAGATGTCCATCTCGATGAGGGCCTTCATGGCCCCGATGGCCATCAGATCGGAGGCGCATACGATGATATCGTAGCCGGCCCCGTATTTTAAGGTGATCTCCCGGGCCTTTTTTTCGCTGAACTCGCCGCAGTGAACACTCATGGACAGGTCCAGCTCCTCCGCCAGCTCCAGCATCCCGGCCAGTCTCTGCTCGCTGACAAAGCCGTTCATCTTGCCGGAGATATAGAGGATCTCCTTGCTGGGGCCCAGATTTTCCATGATGGTCTTTCGTGCGATGTCCTTTTGGGCCTGCTTGTGATCCAGACCGATGTAGGAGGTGCTGTCGTTTACGATGGGCACATCCACCAGGGCACATTTGAAATGCTCTCTCGCCACCAGCCGCTGCAGGACATAATCCTCCTTGGACATGCCGCATACCACCAGCCCCTTGATGTTCTGGGCTTCCAGGTAACGTTCCGCCTCCGTCTCATCCTTGCCCTCCAGACTGCCGAAGAGAATGGGCACCAGCTCGGTCCGCAGCTCCTGGGCGGAGAGCATGGCTCCCGTCAGGTACTGCATGGTGATCTCGTCGATGGCCTGGGTCTGGGTGCTGGGATTTAAGAGGATCGCGATCCGGCCGGACTGCTTGGAGGAGAGGGCTGCAGCTACGGAATTGGGGACAAAGCCCAGCTCGTCGATGGCCTGCCGTACTCTCTCCACCGTCTCCTCAGAGACATTGGGATAGTGGTTGATCACCTTGGACACCGTAGAGACCGCCACCCCCGCATGCTTTGCCACATCTCTGATCGTCGTCATCCGTACTCCTTCCCTGTTCGGTGCGGATCCCTTCTTTTTTGGAAATCGTTTTCCGAAACCGTTTTCCATATCATATCCCCTGACAGAGGATTTGTAAAGTGTTTTTTGAAAGATTGCGGAAAAAACTACACAAAAAAACGGTCCCTCCCATACGGGAAAGACCGTTCCTCCGTTCTTTTTCCATTATTCTTTCACGCTTCTCTCGCTCATCTCTCCCAGGCGGTAGGCCTCGATGAGTTCCTTCAATTCCCGGATCCGGGTGCGGATGGTGTCCCCGGTATCGGTATCCCCCACCAGACGTCTCTGGGACACACTCTCCACCGCTTCCTGACGGGAGACGATGTCGATGCTGTCCCGCACCGCCGCATCCCGGGAGACGAAGGGCTCATGGGCCGTAAGCGTCAGTCCCCAGGAATTGTAGATCAGGGTATATCCTGCAATGCCCGTCTCCCCCTGGTAGGCCTGGGAAAATCCGCCGTCGATGACGATGACCTTGCCCCCGGCCTTCACCGGCTTCTCCCCCTGCAGGCGATGCACCGGCATATGCCCGTTGATGATATGGGCATCCGGGGAGTCCAGTCCGAATTCCTTCAGGATCTTCACCGCCAGCTCGGGGTTCTCCAGATAGGAATAGTAATGATCCTTATGCTCTTTTTTCACTTCCTCGTCCGTGAGGAAATACCGCTCAAAGGTGGCCATCTTCTGCTTCCCGAAGAGGGGTGAATCCGGCGCACACCACAGATACCACAGGATGTCGGCACCCTTTTCCCGCTCCTCTTCGTCCGTGGCAAAGAAGGCCTTGCGCACATAGGACTCCAGCACATCATAGAGCTTTTTGCCGCTGTAGACGGTGCCGTAGACATTCACCTCCTGGAACTCCCCCTCCGCGGTGAGGGGCATGCAGCCGTGATAAAGGAGGTTCCCGTTGTAGACCTTGTACAGGTTCCCCTTTTTCAAAAGAAGGTGCATATGCTGCTGGAGCTTTTCGCAGTGCCTGAAGGAGATGCACAGGCGGTTCACCACCTCGCTCTCGGCAGGGGTCAGGGCGTAGGGGTCCGCCGGGTCGATGGTGGGGAAGCACATATCCCGCATCTCGTACTGCTTTCCCTCTATGGTGACGGTGCCCTTTTCGTAATCGATGCGGTCTAGGATCGCCCGGTCCTCCAGACCGAATTCCGGGCGCCTTTTGATGAGCTGCCCCTCCAGCTTCATCTGGATGACGACGATGGCCTTGTGCATCTGCATGATGAGGCGCCGCTCCTCATCCTCGTACTCGGTCTTCTTTTTCCCCTTGATCTGGAAGCACTCGCAGGGATCCTCCGCATAGGTCTCCATGGCGAAGGTGGCCAGGGGCAGGAGATTGATCCCGTATCCGTCCTCCAGGAAATCCATATTGGCATAGCTGATGGAGATGCGGAGCACATTGGCAATGCAGGCGGGATTGCCCACGGCGGCTCCTATCCAGATGACATCATGATTGCCCCACTGGATGTCAAAGCTGTGATAGGCGCTTAAGCGGTCCATGATAAAGTGGGGCGAGGGTCCTCTGTCGTAGATATCCCCGATGATATGGAGATGGTCAATGACCAGGCGCTGGATCAGCTCCGCCAGTGCCACGATGAAATTCTCGGCGCTGCTGATCTCCACGATGGTATTGACGATGGCATCGTAGTAAGCTTCCTTGTTCAGGACCTCGGGCTTTTCCGTGATAAGCTCCTCGATGACGAAGGCATACTCCCTGGGGAGGGCCTTGCGGAGCTTGGATCTGGTATATTTGCTGGCTGCGGTCTTGCATACCTCGATGAGCCGGTACAGGGTCACCTTGTACCAGTTGTTCATGTCCTTCCGGCTGCTGCGCTCCAGCTCCATCCGCTCTCTGGGATAGTAGATCAGCATCGCCAGAGAGAGCTTTTCCTTGTCCTCCAGGGTGTGGCCGAAGACATCGTCGATCTTTTTGCGCACGGCCCCGGAGCCGTTCCGGAGCACATGGGAAAAGGCGTCATACTCCCCGTGCAGATCCGACATAAAATGTTCGGTCCCCTTGGGAAGGTTCAGGATGGACTGCAGGTTGATGATCTCCGTCGAGGCCTCATTGATGGTGGGAAACATTTCCGAGAGGATCTCGAGGTAGTGTTTTTCGGGAGTATGCATGCGGATTCTCCTTTGTGATCACGAATGTAAGGTCATTGTATCGCAAAATCACGGATTCCGGTAGTGGCAATCATTACTCCAGCATATTGGAACTTAAGTGGTCGTACTGGCGCATCACCAGCTGATAGTAGTAGCCTCTTTGCTGCATCAGCTCGTGGTGAGTGCCCTGCTCCACGATCTTTCCGTCCCGCACCGCCAGGATCACATCCGCATCGGCGATGGTGGAGAGTCTGTGTGCGATGACAAAGGAGGTCCGTCCCCGGGTCACGGTCTCGATGGCCTCCTGAATGGTACGCTCCGTCACGGTGTCCACGGAAGAGGTGGCTTCGTCCAGCACCAGGATCCGGGGATCCGCCAGGATGGCACGGGCAAAGGACAAAAGCTGCCTTTCCCCCGTAGAGAGCATGCCACCGCCTTCTCCCACTTCGCTGTCCAGCCCCTTTTCCATCCTGCGGACGATGTCCTCCGCGGAGACCAGCCGCAGCGCGTTCCAGATCTCCTCATCCGTGGCATCCGGTTTTCCGTAGCACAGGTTTTCCCGCACCGTTCCGGTAAAGAGGTGGGGGGTCTGCAGCACATAACCGATGTGACTGTGAAGCCAGAGCTGGCTCCGCTCTCTCGCATCCCGGCCGTCGATGAGGACCTGTCCCTTGGTGGGTTCAAAGAACCGGCACACCAGGTTCACCAGGGTGGACTTCCCCGCGCCGGTCTCTCCCACAATGGCCACATTGGCTCCCTTGGGAACCTTCAGGTTAAAATGCTCCAGCACATATTCATCCCCGTCCGGATACATGAAGGACACATCCCGAAACTCGATCTCGCCCTGAAGCTCCTCCCAATTCTCCTTTTTGGGATGGAAGGTGTCGCCGTACTTTTCCACCACCTCCGGGGTATCCGCCACATCGGATTCGGTCTTTAAGAGCCTGTCCAGCCGCTCGATGTTGACCTGGATCTGGATCAGAGCCGTGATGGTGCTGATGATGTTCTGAAAGGGCTCCATGATGCCCAGGGCATAGCTCATGAACACGGAGAGGGTTCCGATCATCATCACCCCGTCCATGGTGAGGTACCCGCCCTGCCACAGCACCAGGGAAAGGGCCGCCGCAGACAGGAAGGTGACACTGGAGGAAAAGAGGGCCGAGTGGTGCGCCGTCTTCACGGAGTAGCTCCGCATCTCCTCCGTATCCTTTTCAAACTCGCGCTGCATGCGCTCTTCCGCTGCCAGGGTCTTGATCTGACGCACCCCGGTGATGCCCTCGTTGAAATCTCCGGTGATCTTGGAGTTCAGCTCCCGGACATGCCGGTTTAGCACCACCAGCACCCGCTGGAACAGGATGATGACCACGATGGCCACCGGCACCAGCAAAAGAGTCAGACACGCGAGACGCACATTGGTAAGGAACATGACCACCGCCACACTGATGACGTAGGAGCTGTTCCACACCATGTCCATCATGTGCCAGCTCACCAGCTCCCCGATCCGCCCCGTATCGCTCAGAACCCGGGCATGGATATATCCCACGTTGTTCTGATTGAAATAGGAAAAGGACAGGGTCTGGAGGTGGTTAAAAGCGCTGTCCCGCAGGTCTCTGTTGACCCAGAGCTCCACGCGGCTGCACAGATAGGTGGTGACATAGTTGTCCCAGGTCTGAAAGGCCAGAAGCGCCACATATCCTCCGATGACCAGAGGCATGGTATCCAGCGTCCCCTCCGCGATGTTGTGGTTCAGCACATAACGGTTAAAGAGGGGGTAGATGGAGTCAATGGCACTGCTGATGACTCCCATGAGGATCATGACGATGATCCGCTTTCGGTATTTTGCGATAAAGGGCAGGACTGCCGGAATGCCGAAAAACGGCAGTACCCTGGTCTTGGTTTCTTCTTCCATGATCTTTCCTTTACAACTTCTGATGACTTCAAAGCAAAACGCAATTTCGGTACCGGGAAGTTTGCGAAGCAATACTTCAAGGCAAAGAACTCGATTTGCGGCTAAGAAGTTTGCGAAGCAATACTTCAAAGCCAAAACGCAGCCCTTGCGTTTTGGGTTTATGCGGGTTGCTGCAGATCGTAGATCTTCCGGTACAGCCCGCCCTTCTCCAGCAGTTCCTCATGGATTCCGGACTCTGCGATGCGCCCGTGGTCCAGAACGATGATCCGGTCCGCATGCATCAGGGTGGAGATCCGGTGGGCGATGAGGATCGTGGTGGTATCCCTGGACTCCTCCCGGAGCGCAGCCCGGATCTTTGCATCCGTCTCCGCATCCACCGCGGACAGGGAATCGTCGAATACCATGATAGGTGGCTTTCGAAGGAGCATCTGGGCGATGGCCGTGCGCTGCTTCTGTCCGCCGGAGAGGGTCACGCCTCTCTCTCCCACATAGGTTTCATACCCTTTGGAGAACTTCATGGCTGTCTCGTCAAAGGCAGCCACTCTGGCCGCAGCCCGCACATCATCCAGCTCCATGCGTTCACTGGTAAGCGCGATGTTTTCCGCCAGGGTCCCGGAAAAGAGATAGGGCTCCTGCAGCACGATGCCGATATTCTTCCGAAGATAGGCCCTGTCGATGTTTCGGATATCGCACCCGCCGATGGTGATCCTGCCGCCGTCCTCCGGAAGCTCCAGCAGACGGTCCATCAGATGCATCAACGTGGACTTTCCGGATCCGGTGCCCCCCAGGATCCCCACGGTGGAACCGGCGGGAATGGTAAACGACACATCTGTCAGAACATTGGGGTTCTCGTTCCTTTTCGGCTCCGGCTTTTGGGCCGCTGCTTCCTCACGGTCCTTCTTTTTCCGCTTTCCGGTATCCTCCGGATCTTCCGCCTTCTCCTGCTCCGGATAGCTCTCATAGGCATAGCTGACATGCTCGAAGACAATATCCGCATTCATCTCGGGGGTCTGGGTATGCTCCGCATCCAGCTCCTCCACGGAATTCATAATATAACGGATCCGGTCGATGGAAATACCGGCCTTACTCATCTCGGAGATCACGCGCCCCAGCATACGCACGGGCCAGGTGAGCATGGCATTGTACGAGATGAAAGCGATGTATTCTCCCGCCGTCAGATCCCCGCGCACGCACAGCACCGCACCGAAGGAGACGATGAGCAGCACCTGCAGGCCGCTGACGAAGTCACCCGTGGCCCAGAAAATGGCCAGCAGACGCATCAGACGGACCCAGGAATTCATAAACAGCTCATTAAACTTTCCGAAGCGCTCTTTTTCATAGCTCTCCCGTCCGAAGGCGCGGACCACCCGAACTCCCGTCAGGTTTTCCTGCACCATGGCAGAGAGCCGTCCTTCCATCTCATCCACCTTCATAAAGGACTGTCCAATGCGGCTGTGGAAAAAGAAGGAGTACAGGATGATGACGGGTACCAGGGCCACCGCCACCAGGGTCAGCCCCATGTGGATCCGGGACATAAAGATGATGGCGAAAAAGATCAGGATGGTAACCCGCATCAGGTTGATGAGCTGCTCTGCCAGGAAGCGCCTCACGGTATCCACATCCGAGGTACATCTCTGGATGATATCACCGGTCTGGTTTGCATTGTGCCAGGTCAGGGGCAGGTGGATGATGTGGTCATAGAGCTCATCCCGCATCTTTCGCACCAGCTTTTCCTGTCCCTTGGCGTTCATCAGCCGGAAAAAGTACCGGGAGACAGCCCCCAGAAGGGCCACCGCCGCCACAAAGACGGCCAGGATGTAAAGATGGGTGCGCAGGTACGCCGGTCCGCCGATGTCTGCCAGGAGGTCTCCCAGAAACCCGTGAAGATCCGCCTCTTTTCCGCCGATGACGGAGTCCACCGTAAAGGCGATGATCTTCGGATTAAAAAGATCCAGTACGGTGACGGCCATGGAAAACAGGACCGCTGCGCCGAAAAACCGCTTGGAGCCCTTCACAAAGTGAAACAGCAGGCTTCGCCCGGTATTGTATTTTTGTGTTGTATTTGTGGGTTGCATGGCTTTGTTCCTCATCGTTTCAGGTTCAGTCAGGGCATATCATACCATAAAAGCCCCGGATAGCCTAGTAGCCTGCAGGTATAAACCCTCTGCCTGCGGCAAAGGGCTCTGCCCATAGCCTTTCGGCGCGATCCGTGCTATATTAGACACAGCCGGAAAGCTTCCATGGCGGTCCGGTGCAAAGGAGGACGACATGAAGATCATCTGTGACTACTGTGGAAGCTCCGTGGAGGACGATCAGGAAAAGTGTCCCAACTGCGGCGGGACGCTGAATGTGAAGCCCCGGGTAAACGGAAAACCCAAAACCCTGGAGGAACTGAAGAGATACTGTCAGGAGAACGGCCTCACCGCCGAGAGGACCCGCTTCTTTATCGGCGAGGATTACCGCGGTGCCAAAGCCTTCGGCATCTTCCAAAACGGCAGCGGCGAGTTTGTCGTATACAAAAACAAAGCGGACGGCTCCCGCGCCGTCCGGTATCAGGGACATGACGAAGAATATGCGGTCAACGAGATTTACACCCGCCTGCAGGATGAGATCGTCAATCAGAAGAACGCCTACGTGAACAAAAAGGCCGCTCAGGTCCGTTCGGGAGCAGGCGGAAGCGGCGGATCCGGCGGACGCGGCGGTCATGGAGGTCGGGGCGGCAGGCGCGGCAGAGGCCCGGAGCCCACCACCATCATCGGGATCCTCATCTTCTCCATCGTCTTTATCGCCTATATCGTGGCCAGCCTGGCTGCCGGCTCGGAGAGAGGATATTACCGCTACAACGGGGACACCTACTACCGCCTGGGCCCCAGCTCCTGGTATTACTACGATGATACCTGCGACAACTGGACGCCCACCTATGACCTCCCCTCGGAGCTCAGCGGCAACTACAGCGATTACAAAGAAAGCTATGACGATTCCTGGGGCGCCTCGGATTTCACGGACACGGATTATTATTCTGACTGGGAAGATTCTCAGAGGAGCAGCTCCTACGATGACGACTATGATGACGATGATGACGACTACGATAGCTGGGACAGTGACTGGGACAGCTCCGACTGGGACTCCGGAAGCACCGACTGGGACAGCGACTGGTGAGGTCAGATGAGATTTCCGACCCCCGTTATCTCTAACAGAACGCCCGCCAGCACCCCGATGAGATAGAGGAGCCCTGCCACACAGAGGTTCTTTTGCAGGTCACGGCGCACGCGGAACAGCACCAGGAGCCCCACGCCGGCTCCCACCAGCAGTCCGCCCATCATGGCACCGAAGCTCATGGCCCCCTCCAGGTACAGCTGTGTCAGGACCACGGAGGCTCCGCAGTTGGGGATCAGTCCGATGATCCCCGCCAGGAAAACGCCCCCGGCCTTTCCGTGAAGAGCAAGGGCTGCCACCCGTTCGATCCCCACCAGCTCCACCAGGATGTTCAGGGCAAAGCCGATGAGCAGCAGAAACGCCCAGACCTGCAGGGTATGCTTTAACGCGGAGAGCAGCATCTCCTTTAAGGTGCTGTTTTCCCCGGAGCAGCCGCAGTGCTCCTGCTGGCACAGCTCTTTGATCTCAAAGGGGTTGTTCTTTCTGGAATCCCCTTTTCGTCTGATCTTCGTCCAAAGATCCCGTCTGGAATAAACCAGGTCCACCAACAGTCCCGCCACGATGCCGATGACCATCTTTATGAGCAGGATCCGTACCACGGTCCCGCCGGAAATCCGGTCTCTCTCCGAGAGAAAGATGGGAAGCATCTCATCGGAGGTGGACAGATAGACCGCCAGCAGCGTCCCCAGGGTGATGACCCGGCCCGCGTAGAGATTGGATGCGGCCGCGGAGAATCCGCACTGCGGGACGACGCCGAGCGCCCCGCCCACAAGGGGACCGAGGCGCCCGGATCTTTTCAGCATCTGTTTGGTATGATCGCTGGTCTTATTTTCCAGCCACTCCATCAGCAGGTAGGTCAGAAACAGAAAGGGCAGGAGCTTCAGGGCATCCAGCACTGCATCCAGGAGTGCGTCAAACAAAATATCCATCAAAAACACCTGTTAAAACTTGAACTTGTTCACCTCGCCGTCCAGCTGAACCGCGATCTGCGCGTTCTCTGCCGCGACATTCTTGTTCTCTTCCATATTTTCGCTCATGTCCGCAACGGCAGCCGCCACGTCGGTGACACCTCTCGCGCTCTCCTCCACGGCGGTGGAAACATCGTCCATGGCGGTGGAAACCGTTCCCATGGATTCCTCGATGTCCACGGAGGATTCCTCCATGGCATGGAGCATCTCGGAGATCTCTTCCGCATCCTTCTGGTACTGGACACCGGTATCCATCAGCTGTTTGTATCCGGCGATGGTCTTGGTCCGGACAAAATCCACCATCCGGTTGGATTCACCCACCAGCTCGTTCACATTGCCGATGACCTCTTCACTGATCTGCTGGATCTCCCGGGCCGTCTCTGCGGAATTGGCCGCCAGATTGCTGATCTCACCCGCCACCACGGCAAAGCCTCTGCCGTGCTCTCCGGCTCTGGCCGCCTCGATGGAAGCATTCAGGGACAGGAGGTTGGTCTGAGAGGCGATGGAAAGGATCGTCTCCGTCAACTGGCTGATCTTTTCCACAGCCTTGGACTTTTCGATCTTGTCGTTTAAGGACTCCGTCATGCGGTCCGCTTCCGTCTCCGCGGAATGTGCCTCTTCCTCCGCATTGCGGTACATCTCGTCCGCCCGGGATTTCATGCCGGCTGCGTAGGAGGTTCCCTGCTGCACATTGTCGTTCATCACGGCCACATCCTCCGCGATCTGTCTCGTGGAGCTCTGGACCTGCTGCAGACTGGCGCTGGTCTCCTCCATGGCGGCGCTCATCTGCTCCATGGTGGCTGCCACGCCGTCCAGCTGATCATTGGTGCGCACCGTGGCATTTAAGGCCGCCTCGGAGGACTCCGTCAGCTTGGTGGAGCCTGCGTAGATATTCCGGACCACCTGCCGGATGTACTCCAGCAGGTTGTTGATATTGTCGGCGATGTCGCTGACTTCGTCGTTGGACTTTACTTCGATCTTCCGGGTCAGATCTCCGTTGTTGCTCACCAGATCGCTGACCTTGTTGTTCACCTTCTTCAGGCCACTGGCGATGCCGTTGGCCAGCAGGATGGAGATGCCCACGGAGATGATGAGCATCAGTCCGCCGATGGACAGGATCATCATCACGATGGAGTGCAGGGCATCCACGATGGCTTCCGCATTGTAGTCGATCCCCAGGATTCCCACCGTCG
>JAFYFY010000112.1 GCA_017543485.1 Lachnospiraceae bacterium
AACGAGCAGGATGATATAAAAAGCGCCAAAAGCGGTAAAAAAAGCAATTTTTTCGTTTTCACTCAGAACTCCGAGTATTTACTTGTAAATAAATTTCGCCCATAATATAGCAGTGCTCGCTGTCAAAGGAAGCCTCCACCCCCATCTCCTGCAGTTCCTTTGTAAGGAGCTCTCCCAGCTTTTTTTGCTTCTCCGTGCTGGGGGATGTTCCGGACTCCTCATCCGACTGCGTATCGATCTGCACATAACGCAGAAATCTTTGGATCACATCACTTTCGTCAAATTTTCCCATGGTTTCCTCCTGTATGCTGCCCGGACCGCGCCGGGGAATGTTCAGTCCTTCGGGGCGCCGCCCGCCTCCTGCAGATCCGCCCGCCAGGGCCCTGCCGTATCGATGACCAGATCCGCGTGCTCCCGCACCTGACAGCTTTCATGATAAGCCAGCTCCAGCGGGATCCAAAGGGTGCGAAAGCCCTCGAACCGCTCCGGCGCCCGCTCCCGGATCCGCCGCTCCTGCTCCCCCGGGGGGCAGTCCAGAAAAACACGAAGATCATACAGATCCCGCAGAGACGTGTGCTGACAGTAGCTTCCCTCCACCAGAAGGAGGGGCCGAAGGGGCAGGGTCTGCCTCTCCCGGATCCCTTCATGCAGCCGGAGGATGTCATAGACCGCCTCCCGTCCCTCCCGGACCGGGAGCAGCACCTCCCGCCGGAATCTGTCCAGGTCCATGTTGGCGGAAGGGATGTGTTTCCAGTCCGCGGGCCGGTCCTCCATGGGCAGGTAGAAATCGTCCATGTGGACCACATTGCAGCGATGGCCGAAGGCCTGCTGCAGCGCCGCTGCCACGGTGGACTTTCCGCTGCCGCACCTGCCGTCAATGGCTGCGATAAAGGTGCCTGTCTTTTTTTCGTCAAGGGCGGTTTCCAACCGCTCCTTCAATGCCTGATAGTCTTCCGGTCTCATCCGTTCCCTCTTTCAGCTCCCCTCCGCGGGGGGCATCCCCCCCACCTGAGGGCATCCCCGCACCGGGTGAAAAAACCGCCATACCGGACGGATATGGCGGTCTGCTCTCCTTTCGGGCGTCTCTCTTACGTATGAGGACCCTCTTTTTCATCCGCACCGCGGCGTCCCTCGTTTCCGGCCTCCTCGGGCGAGATGTTCTCCTTTTCGAATGTGATCTCCGCCTGCTCCGCACAGGCGCTTCTTTCCCATGCGCACCGAAGCCTTCCCAGCACGGCGTCCACGTTTTCATCTCCCAGCTCCGGCAGGAAGAGGAAGAACTGATTCGTGCCGCTGCGCATCATCACGTCACTCTTTCGAAGAGAGAGGCAAAGAAGACCTCCCACCTCCTCCATCAGCTTGCCCAGATGCACCTCTTCTTCGCCCTCCGAGCGTTTCACCACCGTCACCAGCACCTTGTAGGCCTGCCGTCTGTAGCTCTTGATATAGCGCTGCATGTAGCGGTAGACATTGCTGAACATGTTCTGTTCCAGCCACAGTGCGTGGTTTAGGGTATTCCGCTCCTCCAGGATCTGGCTGATCTCCCGCAGATCGGCGCGGTGCAGATCATCCGCCTCCGTCTCGGGATCTCCGTCCTCCAGATAGACGTGACATCCGTGCTTTCCGTTCTTTTTCACGTAATACAGAGCGGTATCCGCCATATTGAACAGTTCGGTATAGACATTGCCCTGATCCGGGACGAAGACCGCTCCCGCGGACACTCCCAGGGGGATGTGCATCTCCTCCCCCACCAGCTCCGCGGTCTCCCTGCGAAGCTCGTCGTTCAGGCGGTTCACCAGGTGCTCCAGCGGGGCTTCCTCCGTGCACTTTCTGAAAAAGACGATGAACTCGTCGCCGCCGATGCGGCCCACGATATCCTCGGAGCGGATGTTGCGTCTGGTCATCTCGGCAAAGATCTTCAGGACCTGATCTCCCATCTCATGCCCGTAGATGTCGTTGATGAGCTTGAAATTGTCCAGATCCAGCACGATGAGGGCCCCGGTCTCGGTCTCGCACAGATGCTTCATACGCTGCTCCGCACTGCACTTGTTCAAGAATCCGGTGAGGCCGTCCAGAGTGGCCTCCTCCGTAAGGGTCCGGACCTTCTCGGTGTTGTTCAGGATGTTTTCGATGCGGCGAAGGAGCACCTCCGGATAGATGGGCTTGCGGATGAAATCCGAAGCGCCCTCCACAAAGCTTTTTCCTTCGATCTCCCGGTCCTCGTCCGCGGTGAGAAACACCACGGGGGTCTCTTCCTGTCCCAGGTCCGTTTCCTGCTCCCGCAGAAGGCGCAGGGTCTCAAACCCGTCCATCTCCGGCATCCGGATGTCCAACAGGATGAGATCCGGCCGGTTTTCCGCCAGGAATTTGATGAGAGCCGGCCCGGACTTTAACGCCGTGACGCGCATCTGATTCTTGCTCAGCACATGTCCCGCGGTTTTCAGGATTTCCACATCATCATCGACGATCACGATCCATTTTGTCATCTTCTGCTGTCCTCATAGATCTGAAGAGCCTGTTTGATCAAATCCACCAGTTCCCGGTACTGTTTCATCATATCGTCATGCTGCAACCGGATGGTATCCAGATCCAGCTGCTTGGCTGCGCTTTCCATGGACCTGGCCAGGGAGGAAAGGGGAATGGCTCCGATGGTCAGGGAGGTGCTCTTTAAGGAATGGGCGTAGATCTGATACCGGTCCAGGGTCTCCCGGCGAAGGGCCTCTTCCAGCTCCGAAGCCCGCTCCTCATAGGCTTTCACGTAATCCGTCAGGATCTCCAGATACAGCGCCTCGCTGTCCCCGCAGTAGTGCATCCCCTCCGAAATGTTCAGCGGCGTCACCCGGAGCGCCTCCGTCAGGGACACTCCTTCGGCATCCGCTTCCTCCGACTCCGTCTCGGGGGCAAATTCCATCACGAAATCCTCGTCCGAGACGCCGCCCGCACCCTTCCCGGGCTCCGCAAAGGCGCTCTCCGGAAGATGGGCCTGCAGCTTTTTCTCCAGCAGTGACAGATCCAGGGGCTTGGAGAGGTAGTCGTCAAAGCCGGCTGCCAGATAGGTCTCTCTGGCGCCCACGATGGCATTGGCGGTGAGGGCGATGACCGTGGTCTCCCTGGGCAGGCACTTTTCCGCCCGCATCCGCTCCAGGGTCTCGATCCCGTCCATCTCCGGCATCATGTGATCCAGCAGGATGACATCATACCGACTTTCTTTTACCAATTCTAACGCTTTTTCGCCCGAATGCGCAAGTTCCGCCTTGATCCCGAACAGTCCCAGGAGATTCCGCGCCACTTTCAGGTTGATAGAGTTGTCATCCACCACCAGGACCCGGGCCCCCGGCGCATGGAGGGAGATGGATTCCCGCTCGGGTCCGGGGGTATGGGCGGCATTTTTGTCATAGGGACCCATGGGGGTCTCATCCGCGATGGGCTGCCGGAGCCGGAAGGAAAAGACGCTTCCCTCGCCGTAGACACTCTCGATCTCCAGTTCACTCCCCATCATCTCCAGGAGCCTGGTGACGATGGTCATCCCCAGCCCCGTGCCTTCCACCCGGCGGTTCCGGCGCTCATCCAGACGGGAAAAGCTCTCCGTGAGCCGGGACATATCCTCCTGCCGGATCCCGATGCCGGTATCCTTTACCTGTACGAAAAGGACGGCCTGTCCTTCCGCATGCTCCTCCAGACTCATCCGGAGTGTCACGGAGCCCTTCTCCGTGTATTTCACCGCGTTGGTCAGAAGGTTTAGGATGATCTGTTCGATCCGGACATCGTCCCCGAAGAGGGCCCGGGGGATCTGCGGATCCACATCCACCCGAAAGTCCAGGTGTCTGGCCTCGGCCCGATGGGCGATGGAAAAAACCAGCCGGTCCAGCAGGCGCACCGGCTCGTACCGCACCGGCATGAGCTCCAGCTTTCCGTCCTCGATCTTGGAAAAATCCAGGATCCCGTTTACCAGGGACAGCAGGGACTTTCCGGCAGTCTGGATATCCGAGGCATATTCCCGGATCCCGGGCTCCCCGGACTCCCGAAGGATCATCTCGTTCATCCCCAGCACGGCGTTGATGGGCGTCCGGATTTCGTGGGACATCTGTGCCAGGAACTGGCTCTTGGCCTTTTCGGCTGCGATGGCGGTCTCCGCCGCATCCCGCATCTGTCTGTTGGTATCCTCCTGCCAGCTGATCATGTTCCGCAGCAGACGGTAGACCAGGATGATGCTCAGCACGAAGGCGATGAAGCAGATGGTGACGGAAGCGATCATCCGGCCGTAGATCATCCACACCCCGGCCGCCACATAAACCGTGAAGTTGGAGGCCTCGTTCCGGGAGGCGATGAGGATCTTCCGGGTCCCGTTGTAATCCCGGAACATCAATGTGTTATCTCCGCTGGGCTTTAACGCTCCGTAGGGCAGGGAGGAGACATTGGTGCTCTTTTCCGTGGACATCTGGTAGCTTCCGTAGGGGTGGTTGATGATGTAGCCCCCTGCGTCCACCAGAAAGGCGTAGCTGTTTTCCGAGTAGCTGCTCCCCAGGATCTCCACCAGTTTGTCCATGTAGAAGTCGATGCCGAAATTCCCTAGAAACTGCCCGGTCTCCCGGCTGTACACCCGCTCGGAGAAGGTCACGCAGTACAGTCCCGTCTGCTCGTCAAAATAGGGCGCGGAAATGCTGAAGCCGCTTTCCGACGCCATGGTATCGATGTACCACTGCCGCTCCTCCACATGCCAGTCCTCCTCCGGCAGCCACCCGTTGTTCATGAACACCGTGGGGTTCAGATTCGGGTTGGTCATGTAGGAGACGGAGATCTGGGGATACTGGGTGGTGATCTCGTTCAGGTATTCGATGGTCCCGTCGTAGTCCTCCAGCATACCGGGGTTGGCCGCGATGATGCTGCAGAACATGTCCAGGATGCTCTTCTGGGTGTCGATCCACTCCGAGAGCTGGTATTCGTACTGATTCACCTGATTCTCCATCAGGAGTGTCCCCCAGCGCAGGGTGGTGGTCAGGTTGGTGTATAGGCTGATGACGGAGACCAGGATCAGCAGTGTCAGGATCCAGCGAAGGAACCGGGTGTTCCGGTCGGAATTGGCGGCCCGGCGGGCTTTTTTCGCGGCGCGGATCTCGGCCCTGTCGGGCTGGGAGGAACGGGAAAAGAGCTCGATCCTTCCGATCATCTCCGACAGCTGTTCCCCTGCGGCATGGATCTGGGCGAAGGCCGCGCGGTCAGGGGTCTCTATGAGTTCCGGATCGGAGAGGGTGCGGATCCTTCTGGCGGGCTCGTAAAGCTCCCCGGAGATCTTCCGCAGGAACTCATCCCGCTCCCGCAGAGACTTCTGGGTATTCTGACTGCTCCGAATGGCAAAGACATACAGGAGGATGATGATGGCCAGCAGGGCGATGGTGATGAGCAGCGTGATGCCCAGTGCGATGTAGGAATAGCGGTACAGATCCCAGTCGCTGACGCCGACGATGAGGTACCATCCGTTTCCCGACTGGGCCGCAAAGAGATTTTCATACAGATAGTCCGCCTTGATCCTGGTGGTGGCCACTCCGGTTCCGGTCTTTGCCAGGGAGAAGATGGCCGCATAATCAGGCAGCGCGGTGTTTAACTGTTTTCCGAGAAGGGATTCGTCCGAGCACCCCGCGATGATCCCGTCCTCCATGACGATGACCGCTTCTCTGGATCCGGTCTCGTACATCTGCAGGATATGCGCCTGGATGTTTTCCATGGTGTAGTCGATGCCCAGCACCGTATCCCCGTCCCCCAGGAGGATCGAGATGGTATAGCAGATATTGCCGGTGACGGCATCGATATAGGGCGGTGTCACGAAGGCGTTTCCCCCGGCGCGCTTTGCTCCCACGTACCAGTTGCGCTCCACCGCCACAAACCCGTCCCGGTTGGTCAGGCCCGGAAGGATGTCCCATCCGCTGCCTGCGATATAGATATTGAAGGCGCCGTTTCCCATGGCGGACAGCTCTTCCCGGGAACGGTAGATAAAGTCGGCCAGAGCTTCCTGATCCCCCACCAGGGCCTGGGCTTTGATCCCCATCTGGGCGGTGAGGATCCGGGCTTCGTTAATGGTCCCCTCCAGCTCCCCGCTGATGCTCTCCAGACGGTAGATGCCGGACTGCCTCGTCTGGCCGGAGGTCATCTGGAACACCAGAAGCGTATCCGTGATCGCAAGGGCGATCAGGAGAAATGCGACAATGGCCAGAAGCCAGATATTTTTTCTGTTTTTGGCACCCCCCATGTACGAAACCCTCTGCACGCTGCAAGTGAACGTATCCAGATGATTATACCGTTTCAACGGAAACTCTGCAACATGGTGCGAAATGTGGTATAATACCCTCTTGGTTGTGAAAAAAACCAATGGGGGATACGATATGTCGGAAACGAAAACCTTGAAGCTCAACTACGGGCGCACCTTCCTGATCGGATTTGCGTTCTTCGGGATCGTCCTGCTCTGGCAGGTCTACGACTCCTGGTGCCCCACCTTCCTGACGGACATCTTTGCCAGACGGATGTATGACCTTTCCACCGCCCAGCTCAAAAACAGCGACCCGGACAAGATCCTGAACGTCCAGTGGATCGTGGGCATCATCATGGCCTGTGACAACCTGGCGGCCCTGATCCTTCTGCCCATCTTCGGAAACCTCTCGGACAGGGTAAAGTCCCCCATCGGAAAGCGGATGCCCTTCATCCTGGTGGGTACTTTCGTGTCAGCAGTGGCCTTTCCCTTCATCCCGCTGTTCTTCCATTACAACAATATGGTGGGAATGGTGGTGATCATGGTGATCGTGCTGATCTTCATGATGATGTACCGGAACCCCGCGGTGTCCCTGATGCCGGACATCACGCCCAAGCCCCTGCGGGCCAAGGCCAACGGGATCATCAACATCGTCGGTTTCTTCGGCGGCGCCTTTGCCACCGTGCTGGGGATCTTCCTGAAGCTCTCGGACTACATCAATGTGGAGGATGCCGCCCGGAAGCTCTGGATCATCGAGATCCCCTTCATCATCGCTTCGATCCTCATGGTGATCTCCGCCCTGGTGCTGTTTGCCACCATCAAGGAAAACAAGCTGGCAGAGCAGCTGAAGGATGAGATGGACCTGGGAGAGCAGATGGCGGCCATTGAGAATCCCGTGGACGACGACGGCCCCATGAGCCCCGCCAACAAGCGGATGCTCCTGGCCATCCTGGGGGCGGAATTTCTGTGGTTCATGGCGGACAACGCCCTGGGCACCTACATCGGCAACTACGTCATCTACTACCTGAACTCCGCATCCAGCGCCACCATGTACCTGACCATCATCGGCGGCGTGGCCAGCATCTTCGGCTTTGCCATCGCAGGCAGCATCGCGGACCGCATCGGACGCAAGTGGACCATCTCCTTCGGACTCATCGTCTCTTTGCTGGGAATGATCGTCATGTGCTTTGTGGTCCCCACGGGAGTGGTCACCGGCGCCCACGGAGAGCATGCCTTCCCCGTGCTGCTGCACTTTGTCTGGGCGATCCGGGGCTTTGGCATGGCACTGGTCCACAACTGCTCCTTCCCCATGGTGGTGGAGCTTTGTTCCAACAAAAACATCGGAAAATTCACAGGGTACTACTACGCAGCCAGCATGTCGGCTCAGACCATCACTCCCGTGCTCCTCGGACTGGTCTTCAAGGCGACGCTCATGTGGCGGGCACTTTCCTTCTACTGCCTGATCCTTTACATCTTCAGCTGCCTGGTCTTTACCCTGCTGGTAAAAAATATCAAGGCCAAAAAGATCGCGAATGCGCATGGCCTGGAAGCATTGGAAGGTGACTGATCGACATGACGACATTAATTGTGATTCTGGTGTTGCTTCTTGTGTTTGTGTATCTGCTCTTCCCCGGGCATGCGTCCCGGAAAAAACGAGCGCCCTTCTGGGGCAGGAACTTCGCGCACCGGGGGCTCTTCCTGAAGGACCAGAGCGTGCCGGAAAACTCTCTGGAGGCCTTCCGGCGGGCCGTGGCCGGAGGCTACGGCATGGAGCTGGATGTGCAGCTGAGCAAAGACGGACAGGTGGTGGTCTTTCACGACGATACCTTAGAGCGGGTCTGCGGCGTGAAAAAGAGAGTGGACGCCCTGACCTTCGCGGAGCTCCGGGAGCTGCGACTTTACTCCACCGAAGAGCAGATCCCGCTGTTTTCCGAAGTGCTGGAGACCGTGGGCGGAAAAACCCCCCTCATCGTAGAGCTGAAGAACGGCCCCAGAAACAGGGAGCTGTGTGAAAAGACCTGTGCGCT
>JAFYFY010000113.1 GCA_017543485.1 Lachnospiraceae bacterium
ATCCAAACTATTTCTATCATAAGTGCGAAGCCCCTTGAATTCAAGCACAAAAAAAGAACCCGCAATTATTGAGCAACTGCGGGTTCTTTTTGGGAAGTCCCCCCCGTTTTCACGACTCCAGCCCCCGGCGCAGCTTGCTCTTGGCCCGCTGCAGGGCATTGTCCACGGTCTTCGGGCTTGCCTCCAGAAGTCCGGCGATCTCGCCGCTTCCCATGCCGGTGACATACAGCCCCATGACCCGGCGCTCCATGGGCGTCAGCCGCTCCCGGATCATGCTGCTCAGGCGTTCTGCGGTCTCCCGCCCCACGGCGCGTTCCTCCGGGGTCTCCGCCGTATCCGGCAGCGTGTCCCCGAATTCCGGCCCCTCCGCCTCTCCGAAGGTCTCGTAAACCGAGATATAGTCGTTCAGGGGAGCGTTCTTCCGGCTACCCGCGCTCTCGATGGCGTTGTACATCTTCCGGGTCACGCAAAGCTCCGCAAAGGTGCGGAAGCTGGCCTCCCTGGATTCGTCGTAGCTCTGCAGTGCCTGAAAGAGTCCCAGCATCCCCTCCTGGATCAGGTCCTCCGTCTCTCCGCCCAATAGAAACATGGTCTGTGCCTTGCTCTTGACCTTGGCCTTGTGCCGGTTTAGCAGGACATCCGTCACAGCCCCATCTCCCGCCCGAAGGCGACGGATGAGGGCCTCATCGCTAAGCTCCTCCAGCGCCGGAGCGGAGACCTCTCCCGTATTTGTCTGCGCTCTGCCCAATACCTGCCTGCTCCTCCTTCCCCGGGACCCTCCGCATAGCGTAGTCCCGTTCTTCCGTTCATCCTGCCAGGCCCGGGAATCCCGGGCCTGCATGTATCCATGGGCACGCCTCTGAACCGTCTACAGCTTCGGCCCGCCCTTTTTCGCCTGCTCCATCTGTTCCTGAATATAGCGCTGTCCTGCACCTTTTTGCAGCGAGGCAGAATCGGCTGCTGCCGAACGGGAGACCACCTTTCCCTGGCTGTTTAGCGCCAGATCCTGTTTGGCCACCCTGTGCTCCATCCCAAAGGCTCTCAGGATCGTCCGGTCCTCGATCATCTCGATCAGCCGCTGGGCAGCCTCCCGGTTCTGCTGATTCGCCTCGGGGTTTGCCTGCAGGCTCCGTTCCTCCTGATAGACCTCCTCCAAAAGCGGCTTGACCACATTCCGGAAATTGGACTCCTCCGACATCTGTCTTGCCAGCTGCTCCAGATCCTTATTTTCCGGCATCAGTCCGCGTCTCTCCATAATGCCCGCGGAGATCACCAGGGCGATGTCGAAGTAAAGCGTATCCAGCCGTCCCAGCGGCTCCGCTCCGGCTTCCGGATTCGTATTCGGATCCGGCATGTTGCCGGTCAGGGTTGTGGCAATACGCTGCACGCTGAGCTGCTTGACCTGCTGCAGGCTCATCTGCTGTTCGTCGTCCAGCTGCACCTCACCACTTACCCCCAGCTCCCGAAGGATCTCTTCCTCAAAGGCCCTGTCGGCGGCCGCCGCACGCTCCACGTCGCTTAGCTGCGCCACTTCTGCGATGCCCTGAGGAAGCGGCTGGTTTCGCATGGTCCGGATCAGCTCGCTGCGGTAAAGGGCCTCCCACTCCTCCGGGGTGAACTCGTCTCTGGAGATCAGGGGCTCTCCCACCTCGCCAAAATGTGCCAGAGTACTCTGGGTGACCTCATCCTTTGCCATCTCCGCAGCATCCGCCTTCACCGAGGTCTTCCAGGTGATAAAGGCCTCCAGGGACTTCAGATGAGCCGGGTAGATGGTCTGCTTTGCTCTGGATGCAAGCAGATGGCAGACCTCAGACTTGCTCTCCGGACTGGCGGGATTCACAAAGGCCGGGGGAGCCATGGGCTTGGATTCCGGAGCCTCCAGGAGGTGCCGAAGCTGCTCATCCCTGGCCCGCAGATAGGTCTCCGAGATCTCGCCAATGCGGAAGCCATCCCGCAAGGCGGCCTGCCTCTCCTGAATGAGATCCCGCATCTCCTGCAGCAGCGCTTCCCGCGCTTCGCCCTGTGCTGTCTTTAAGCTGTTTTGCAGCTTTGTCAGTTCGGTGTTCAGATCCCGGTCCGCCTTCTGGGCCTTGTCCGTCAGGGGCTTCAGCCCGTTTTGCATGGCGGCGCGGTAGACCAGGTACTGCTCTCTGCGGGTGGAATCCGTCAGCCCCAGCTGGGCATGCATCCCAAGGGCCAGGGTCTCCAGCTCCTTGTATTCCTTTTTCTCCATATCCTCGGGGTGTGCCTCGAGGTAGTCGATGAGGGCCTCCTCCACTGCGCCTGCCAGCAGATCCGTTGAACGCTTCTGCAGCCCCGGCAGGTTTTTCTGATACTGCTCTTTCAGATAGGCATAGCGGTCAGGAGCCTGCAGCAGGTCCTGATAGCCGGATACCTTCGGGATGACCTTTCCCTCATCGTCGGTGTTTGGCAGGGGCAGGTGCTTTTTCCGTAAAGGGCCGCCCTCCAGAAAGGCCTCCTTCAGTCCGGCCCGCATGGCATCCCGATCCTCCTGAGAGAAGTCGCCCGCAAAGCCGGGAGCCTGGAAATAGGCGACGACCTGCGCGCTCAGCCCCTCCCGATCAAAAATGGTGTTGAACTGCTCGATGATCTGGATCTTTTGCTTCTGGAGCTCCGCACGCTTTTGCGCATCCGGCTCCAGCAGGATGAAGCCATCCAGGACCCGCTTGATCACCAGTGCCACATCCGGCATCCCCGCCCGCTTTTTCATCTCCGCGGCTTCCATGGTGGCATTTTCATCCAGCCGGTTGATGGTATCGGCCAGGGAGGCGTCCTTCGCCGCCTGGGCCTCAAAGCCCTCGTCCATGATCTTTGGCATATACATCTTATACAGCACCATGGCCGGATTCTTCAGGTAGGTCTCCATATCCAGCTTATTGGCTTCACAGAATTCCGCGATCTGGTAGATCCCGTTGGCCAGGGCATCCGTGTAAATATCCGTGGAAAACTCGGCGGGGATCTTACTGTTTCTTATGGTTTCCACATTGCCCGGAGCACGCTTCAGGCCGGGGAAGGCCTCGTGGATCATCCGGAAGATCTCCCTGGTCTTGTCGCGTTCCGCTTCATAGGCGGCATTGCAGGCCTTGATCTCCTGAAGATTTCCCTTTTTCACCGCCGCTTCCAGCTGGTCTCTCGCAGCCATCAGCTTTTTGTGGGAATAGATCTTTGTGCTCTCCTCCACCTGGAAGGAACCGGTGAGCATCCCGAATTCCTTCATTTTTGCAGCAATGCTCGTAAATTTCTGCGTCGTCTCCGGGGAGACCTCCAGCGGCTCCGAGAACAGCTCTCCCCGCTTGCCCTCCTTGCCCTCTCCCATGACAGGGAAAAGGAGCACGGGGGAACGCCCATTGGTGCCAAAGGGAACATTGCGGATCATTCCGCTGTATGCGCCTCCCCGGAACTGATCCTTGTCCCGGACGCCCTGCATCTCCTCCACCTCCTGGGCGCGCTGCGGATCGCTATGCTCGCTGAGGAAGGAATACGCCGACTCCTTACGCCCCGTGAGGTTGGCATTGGCGCGGTCCAGCTCCTGAGTCGCCTCCTGGACGCTCATCCCCTGGCCATCCTCCGGCTCCTTCAGGTTCTTTTTCAGCTCCTCGATCTGTTTTGCGTGGGTGTGCTCCGTCATCTCCTCCAGGGTCCATTCGGAGGGGAGCCTGATGCCCTCGATCTTCGCCTGGAGCTCCGCGTGCTTTGCCGGATCCTGCCCGGCGACGCTGGCGATGATGTCCGCGTAGGCTCTGATATACTCCTCCTGCTCGTATGCGATCCCCTGGCCTACAAGGGAGATGGGCCTGTCCGCTTTGGGCAGCGTCACCCTGTGGCGCCACCCGTTGGCCTCCTCTACAGCGTACATCCGGTTGTAGATCTTCTTCGCCTGCTCTTTGGTCAGCCCTTCAGCGATCCTGTCCAGGATGGCACCAAACCGATAATTGGCGGCCGCCTTCTCCTCACAGATCCGCACATACTCCTCCGAGGTCACGGCATAATCGATCTCACCCTTTTTCGCCCCTCCCGGGCCGTAAATGGGCGCGGCTTCCGCTGCCTTGATCCTGGCCATCTCATCGAGCAGCGCCTTTTTGGCAGCCTCCACTGCTCTGGCTCCCGCCAGCGCCCGCTGGGAGATCTGCTGCATCTTCGTGTCATCCTGCACAAGGGGCGTCACCTCCTCCACCAGATGCAGGGTCTCCTGATTGGCCTCCGCCATAAGGAGGCTCGTTGTGATGTCCTCGTCCTGGAGGTTCAGATTCTTCCGCTGGACCGGATGCTCCGCGAGCTTCTGCTCCATGCGCGCAGTCGCTTCGGGATCCTTTTTCGCCATCGCCGCATCCCACGCGTCGGCGACTTCTTTGAAGATACCCACGACG
>JAFYFY010000114.1 GCA_017543485.1 Lachnospiraceae bacterium
AATCGACACCTACGCGAGCCAGTTCACCGATGAAGATCTGTACTCCGCGCTGGACGGTGCAGAGGGCATCGAACATAACCTGAAGGGAAAACTGGACGATGGTTTTAAATTCGCCCATATTTCGGAGGAGGAATATCTGCTGTCCAGGCCGGACGCACAGGACCGGATAAGGCAGGAATATCTGGAGCAGATGAAGGAGGAGCCGATCTTCCGGCAGATCCTGCGTGAAGGGGATCCGGACCGAATCTTTTCCATGCTGGAGGAGCTTCAAACGCAGATCGCGTCAAAGGGCGGACTGACCTCTTTTTCCATGGAAGACCATTTCCGGGATCTTCAGGAGGAGTTTCGGACGGTTCGGGAGCAGTCCCAAAAGGAGATGGACAAGCTGACGGATGAGGTCCGCAAGGAGCTCGGGGATGCTGTGGACCGGATGAAGGAGCTGACCGATGCCGGAAAAGAGCTGGAGACATCCCTGGCGGAGCTCCAGGCTTCTCCCCTCACAGACCCTGATGATCCTTCGTCTGCAATGGCGGGACTTCAGCGGGAGGTCAAGGCCTTCCTTGATCTGTGCCAGTACAGCAGCACGACCCCTCGCTATGATTCTCCAAAGGTCCGGGAGCAGATGCGCAGGGTGGCGGAGGCAGCGGAAAAGTATATCGACGATGTCCGGGAGAAGGCTGGGGCCGTAGATGCGGACTGGGAGCCTGCGGGGGCTGTGGACAAAAAACAATTCCTGGGGGCAAAGCAGATCGTCGGCACTATGCGGGGAAGGCTGGAAGCACTGGAAAAGGCGGACCGGCTCAAGGAGCAGGGGCCGGAGAAGCAGGAGGCAAAGGAAAAGCCCCTGGAGAAGTCCCAGGAGAAAACGCGGAAGGTAGCCTTCCGCGGGGAAGTGATGACCAGCGAGGAGCGCCTTCGCATAGAGACCTCGAAGGAGATCTTTCGAAGGATCCCCACCGTCAATCTAGACAAGGCGCTGGAATCCATGCTGAAGCAGGAGGAGCAGTACCGCAGGGAGCACGCCTCGGATCAGGAGGCCACCATGGTTTCCGCCATCCGCACCATGACCGTTCTGGCCGCCATCAGGCGATTCCCCCCGGAGCCCGGAGAGTCCGCTGCGGACAGGACCAGAAGGCACCAGGCGATGAAGGAGGCCCTTTCCCCGGAGCGGATCCAGAGCAATCTGCTGAAGCTCTATGTGGATATGAGCCATGAGTTCGTGGAGGTCATCGACGGGGTGACGGTGAACGGACGCCAGGTCGTCAACGCTGCCATCTTCCGGATGGAGGACATGGGGGGAGAGGGAGCGACCACCAAACAGCTGGCGGGAGAATTCACCAGGCAGCTCCAGGAGGTGCTGCCCTGGAAGGCGACCCAATCCGAACGCTCCGGGTTCTACGCGGTGTCGGAATCCTTTGAAAAAAGCTTCCTGGAGGGAAAGGAGCCCCTGTCCGAGGAGAGCCGGAAGGCTTTTGCCGGCGTACAGGAGGCGTTCCAAAGGCTGAACGCGCTGACGGAGCCGCTGTATACGGCCGACGAGCAGGGGAGATATCCGCTCTGTACCGAGGAGGATTACCGGAAGATCCTGGAGGGCTACCAGCAGGTTCTGGGGGCGCTTGGGGAGTTTTCCAGACAGGTGGCAGATTCCGGGCACCCCCTGGACGCGAAGCGGGCGGAGATGATCGGCAATCTGGAGCGCATCATGGGAGAGGATGTCATCGCCCTGAACGCCGGAAAGCAGATGGGACTGACCACACTGCCGGATATGCTCCTGAACGGAAAGGTCCCCACCGTGGAGCTGGAGGGAACGGCGGCCACAGTGGGCAGCCAGGCCAACACCCGCTTCCGCATCGATCTTCCCGGAAACGGCGGGGAGAAGCTTCCGGGCTTTTTTACGCCGACCAGCCGCGTCACGGAGGATCTGGACGCGTACTTTCAGGAGGTCCTGGACAGGGAGACTGCGGGGCATCCCGAATGGAAATCCTTTATCCAGAAGATCTTTGCGGCGGATGCGGATCCGGCTACCGGGGTGCGCATGCTGAACAGCCTCACCGCGTCGAAGAGTATTGAGGAGAGGATGGCGGTCAATGCGGACCTGGCGGCCATTCCCGACTCCTATGTAGACGATTACAGTTTTGCGCTGGATGTGGAGGAATATGAAGCCATCCGAAGCCCGGAATTTGGAATGGCCTTCTATCGGATCACCCAGGACTACGGCCTGAAGGTCGCCTTGAACGAACTATATGCAGAACAGGGGCTGGAAAAGGGAAATCTTGATAAGCGAAACAGCGCCATGTCAACGGTGGCGGAGCTTTTGGGTGTCGGGAGCGTCATCGCCCCATCCAAGTCCGTCAAAGTCAAAATGGGGGATCAGGTGGTGTCCGGCACCTTTATGGGCTTTGCCAATGGCTTTGATCTGGCGAACCTCAGCGCGGACCATCCCCTGCTGAAGGTGTCCGCCGAGGATATGGCCACTCCGGAGGCCATCGCCTCGGTAGCCGATCTGCAGGTGCTGGATTTTGTCTGCGGAAATGTGGACCGCCATTCCCTCAACATGTTCTATCAGTTCGATATGTCCGATCCCGAACATCCGAAATTCACGGGGGTGCAGGGGATCGACAACGACTTTTCCTTCTGCGCATATGCCGATGGAAAATTCATGTCGGGGATCAAGGAGATGAAGATCATCCGCGAGGAAACGGCGGAGAAGCTCTTTAACCTGAAGCCCGAGATGCTGCGGGCGGTCCTTCGGGGCTATGACCTTTCGGATGAGGAGATCGAAGGGGCGCAGAGACGCGTCGACCAGCTGAAAAAGGCGGTGGAGAGCGGGGACATCAGAGTGGTGAAGGATGAAGAACTCCCGGAGCTAAACTACGCGACGGAGCTGGTGGGAAACACGAAAAACTATTTTGAACGGATGATCGCCGCGCCGAAGATCGCACAGAAGCTTAACGGGGCCAAGGGCAGGGAAGCCGCCGATGCCGCCTACGGGAAGATCCGGGATCATGCCTTGCCCATGGGCAAGGCCTACACGGAGATCGTGGATGCAAACCGCGGGAGGTTCATCGGCAGCAGACAGTACCGGGATGTGAAAAACGGCATGGAAGCGCTTTTGGAGGAGCGAAACGAGCTGCTTTTCGGCAGAGATTCGCAAAAGATCGAGCTTTACGAGGAAAAGCTGAGGGAAATGATGGCCAAGATGGACACCTACCTGGAAAAGAAGGCAAGGGAAGCGGAGGCCAAGACCCCCTCGGAGCTGGCGGTCAGGCGCACGGAGGCGGTCAGCAGGATGAAGGAGCTCATCGCAAAAGAGCTGGACAATGTCCGGGAGTATAAGGCGGCGGCGGAGGCGCTGCGGAGTCTGGGCGACGCGGAGGAACGCGAAAATGAGAAAGCCATGCAGAAGTATAATGATTTTTTCGCCAAGGGAAAACTGTCCGAGTTTCTCGGGAAGCTGGAAAAGCGGGAGGGGGAAGCCCTGAAGGCCTCCGGCGATCTGCTTCTGAGGGAGGGCCGAGCCCTGTTGGAGACCTTCGGAAAGGAAATGACAGACGAGATACGGGAGCAAAGGAAGAAGTTTGCCGCTGCGGTGCTGCTGGATGAGCTGTTCCAGGATGAGCTGAAGGCAAAGAAAGGCGAGGAGCTGGAGATCAGCAGGGAGATCCGCCGGGATCCGGGGACGCTGGAAACCCTCCGAAGGAATCTGATGGCCTCTCCCGCCTTCTCAGAAGCCCTTGAGAAAGTGCAGGAGGAGAGTATAAACTGGCTGAC
>JAFYFY010000115.1 GCA_017543485.1 Lachnospiraceae bacterium
ACAGGTTCCAGACCGGGACCCAGCCCCCCAGGAACAGGAGCGCTTTGCCGGAGAGGCCCACCTGTGCGGAGTTTCGAAATACCCGGAGGATGCCGCCCAGGTACACCACGGTCTGGGACAGCAGGATCAGGAGGGCGGCGACGAGCCACCGGGACCAGTGTCTGTCATCTGCGCCGGACAGGTGCCGCACAAGGGTGACGACCCAGCAGGCCATGCACAGATAGGAGGCATACAGGAAAAACCGGAGAAGCTGCGCGCCCTTCAGGCATTGCTGCCATCTTTTTTCATCCGGTTTCGCGTCCCATGTTCCGGGGAAAAGATTCACAAATACAAAACAGACCGCCAGAAGAAGCACCGGAAGTACCTGCGGCGCGTCCGCGGGGAGCAGGATCCCGGTGCAGGGAAACAGGGTCAGAGCAGCGATGGCGAGGATGCGGTACAGATGCTTCATGCCGGACTCCCTTCCTTTTCGGCAGCCTGCGATGCGGCCCGGGTCAGCGCGTCGTACAGATCCGGATAGTCCTGTTTCATCCGGACCGGGCGCCCGTCTCTGCCCAGGAAAGCATGGGAAGAGGAGGCGGTGCATACGATCTCACCGGCCTCGTTTCGCATCTCGTAAGCCAGAAACAGTTTCACACCGCGAAATTCCTCCACCGAGACCCGGATGGAGATCCGGTCCGGGAAGGTGGTGGTCTTCCGGTAGTCGCAGGAGATCTTTAACACCGGGGAGACGATCACCATCTCCTCCAGTCGGTCGTATTCATATCCCAGCGCGGACAAAAAGGCGATTCGCGCCTCCTCCATCCAGCGGATGTAATTGGAGTGGTGCGTGATGCCCATTTTGTCGGTTTCATAGTATTGAACCGTGTGGATGTATTCTTTCATTCCCCGTTCCTTTCTAAGCTGTAGATGAGGCCATTATACAGCCGATGAAGAGGAAACGCACGCGCAAAAACAGGGGCACGAGGCCCGGTGAGAGCGCGCACGCCGGAAACGGCGAGAGGGATGCCAAAATCCGCTGCCTTGTGGAATGGATGCATCTGGCTTATGATGAGAGCAAAACCGGTGCGGCCGGAATGAGAGGCGGAATATGGGACAGAAGGTTTTTTATCATCTTCCGGGACTGTTTGAATTTTATGATCTGTATGCGGCGTTTTTGCCGCTTTTCCGGGAGCACAGGGACTGGTTTTACGACTGGTGCGAGATCGGCTCCGTCTACGGCGCACCCGCGGACTGCCTCTGGGGCGGCGGGCGCGTGGGGTTCGGAGATGCGGATCCGGAGAGCGCCTCGGCGCTGATGCGGGAGTACGGGATCCCGGTGCGCCTGACCTTCAGCAATTCTTTGCTGGAGGAAGAGCACCTGGCTGATCCTGCCTGCAACCGACTCTGCAGACTCTTTGAACAAGGCGGACCGGTCGAAAACGGCGTGATCCTCACATCAGAGCTCCTTCTGGAATATCTGCAGGAGCATTACCCGGGATTTTACTTTGTCTCCTCCACAACCAAGGTGCTGACGGAGTTCGAAGCGTTCCGGGCGGAACTGAACCGCCCGCAGTTTCGCTATGTGGCGGCGGATTTTCGGCTGAATAAAGCTTTCGCATCCCTGGATACACTCTCCGATGCGGAGAAGGAAAAGACGGAATTTCTGTGCAATGAGTGCTGTGACTATGGCTGCACCGATCGGAAGGCCTGCTATGAGGCGGTCAGCAGAAAAAGTCTGGGGGAGGCCGGCGAAGAGCACCGCTGCACATCCCCCCGGGCAGGCCGGGGATACCGGTTCTCCGATGCCATGGAAAATCCCGGATTTATCGGGATCCGGGACATCACGGAAGGTTATGCCCCCAGGGGGTTTTCCCAGTTCAAGATCGAGGGCAGGAGTCTGGGAAGCGCGGTGGTCCTGGAGTTTTTGCTCTACTATATGACGAAACCGGAGCATCAGCTGAAGGTCCGGGAAGAGATCTATTTAGACAGCATGCTGGATCTGTTTTAGTATGCATTCAGTCTGTCCAGCAGTGCTTCCTGAAGGATCTTCGATAGGCTCAGATGTTCCTCTTCGGCGGCTTTTGCCAGCCAGGCCGGTATGGAGAGCATTTTTTTGACAGCTCTTGTGTCGCGATGATATTTGTTCACATCAACGACTACGTAGGTTTTGGAATCATTCGCGCCCACGGCGATCTCGTTGATGGAAGAAGCCGCAGGAACCGTTTCGTGATATTCCATTTTGACAGCCAGATATGCTCCCAGTGCTTCTTCCGCGTTTTCCATCAGTTCCTCCAGGGTGTCTCCGTCCGTATGGCATCCCGGAAGATCCGGAAATTCGAGCCAGAATCCGTCATCTTCTTTATGTACAACTGCCGGATATACTTTTGTCATCATAACGTACCTCCATTCATACCGAATCTCATTTCAGTCCGGTTTCTTTTAAAATCTGATTCAGCAACCCTGTCTTCAGGCTTTTTGCCCCATGCACCGGTACGCTGATCTCAGCTGAAGCCTTTTTCATGATGTGGTGGCTGCCCTCCACCCGAACCTCCTTCCAGTCGTTCTTTTTCAGAAGCTTCAGGAGCTCTTTCCCATTCATTTCCATGCGTTTTCTCCCTATCAATATATTATATAAATTATATAATGTCAAATGCCGATAAAAGTCGAATCATGTTATATCGTGTGGTGAGATATGGTGATCGGAACCATTGAAATGTGATCAGAAAGAACTCTGACGATTAGAATATATCACGCCTGCGGCGATGAAGCAATCTTCCCCTTCCCCTTCAGCAGGCACACGCACAGCACCAGCACCACGGGGAATCCGATCCCGGCCAGGAGCCCGGCCTGGATGCTCTGTCCGCACAGCTCGGACACATTTCCCACGATGGCGGGACCGGCC
>JAFYFY010000116.1 GCA_017543485.1 Lachnospiraceae bacterium
ATCGCTACGCCCCAGACCGCACCTCTTCGCGAGAAGCAGGCGGACGGCTCCATGCATCCCTTTGACCGGTTCATCCGTTCCAAGACGCCCGCACAGCGCTGGGGTAAGACGGAGGATCTGATGGGACTGGCCATTTTCCTGGCATCTCCCGCATCCGACTTCATCAACGGACAGGTGGTGTATATCGATGGCGGGATCTCGGCCTACATCGGTCAGGATCCGGGGAACCTCGATCCCAGCAAGTTCGCTGCGGAGGAAGAGGACGATACCATCAAGGTCAATGACTGATCCCCAAAGGAGGAACCAATGAAGATCGCACTGATTTTGGAAAACAGCCAGGCAGCCAAGGAGGAGCTCATCATCGCCGCACTCAAAAAGGCCGTGACTCCTCTGGGACATGAGGTGGTGTGTTATCAGGATGCCTCCAAGAGGACCTATGTACAGAACGGGATCCTGGCAGCGGTACTGTTAAACAGCGGCGCGGCGGATTACGTGATCACGGGCTGCGGAACGGGTGAGGGAGCCATGCTGGCGTGCAATTCCTTCCCCAAGGTGCTCTGCGGACATATCGAGACCCCGCTGGATGCCTATCTGTTCAGCCAGGTAAACGACGGCAACTGCGTGGCGCTTCCCTATGCGGAAGGCTTCGGCTGGGGCGGAGAGCTGAACTTGGAATACATCTTCGAGAAGCTCTTCTGTGCGCCGGGAGGGGGTGGTTATCCCCCGGAGCGGGTAGAGCCCGAGCAGCGCAACAAAAAGATCCTGGACAGCGTAAAGGAAGTGACGCACCGGGATATGGTGACCATCCTGAAGGAACTGGATCGGGAGCTGGTGCGGGGAGCGCTGTCCGGAGAGACCATCGAGCAGCATTTCTTTGCGGACTGCCGCGACGAGCAGATCGGTGCCGTCGTCCGGGAGATCCTTGCATAACAAAACAGACAGGAGAAAAACATGGAAGCTATTTTGGAACAGATCAGCAAGATCGGCATCGTCCCCGTGGTGAAGATCGATCATGCGGAGGACGCGGAGCCCCTGGCAAAGGCTCTTTGCGCAGGCGGACTTCCCTGTGCGGAGGTCACCTTCCGGACCGCGGCGGCCGCGGATGCCATCCGGATCATGACGGAGAAATTCCCCGAGATGTGTGTGGGAGCGGGAACCGTCCTGAACGCACAGCAGGTGGATGCCGCAGTGGCGGCCGGGGCGAAGTTCATCGTCAGCCCCGGACTCAATCCGAAGACCGTGCAGTACTGCCTGGACAAAAAGATCCCCATCACCCCCGGAACCTCCAGCCCCTCGGACATCGAGCAGGCCATTGAGCTGGGTCTGGAAGTGGTGAAGTTCTTCCCGGCGGAGCAGTCCGGCGGACTGGCCAAGATCAAGGCCATGGCAGCCCCCTATGTCAACATGAAGTTCATGCCCACCGGCGGGATCAATGCGAAGAACCTGAATTCCTATCTGGACTTCCCCAAGATCATCGCCTGCGGCGGCTCCTGGATGGTGCCCGGCGACCTCATCAACGAAGGGGCCTGGGACCGGATCGAGCAGCTCACCAGAGAGGCAGTCCAGACCATGCTGGGATTCGAACTGGCCCATGTGGGGATCAACTGCGAAAACGAAGAGGAAGCCATGAAGGCGGCCAGACGCTTCTCCTTCCTGTTCGGGATGCCGGTGAAGGACGGGAACAGCTCCGTCTTTGCCGGGGGTGCAGCCGAGTATATGAAGAAGCCCTACCTGGGAAAGAACGGACATATCGCCATCCGCACCAATTACATCGACCGTGCGGTGAACTACATGACCACCGTGCTGGGGGCGGAATTTGACGAGAGCACGGCCAAGAGAAACGACAAGGGAGGCCTGAAGGCCATCTATCTGAAGGAAGAGATCGCCGGATTCGCGGTCCATCTGGTACAGAAATAAAAGGAGAAAATCATGGCAAAAGTGATCACAATGGGAGAGATCATGTTACGGCTCTCCACCCCGAATTTCGAGAAGTTTATCCAGGCAGACGAGTTTGACATCAATTATGGCGGCGGAGAGGCCAATGTGGCGGTCTCCCTGGCCAATTACGGACATGACGCGGAGTTTGTCACCGCAGTCCCGGACAATGAGATCGGTGAGTGCGCCGTGGCGGCTCTTCGCAAGTACAATGTGGGAACGCAGCACATCGCCAGATGCGGAGAGAGACTGGGCATCTATTTCCTGGAGAGCGGCTCTGCCATGAGACCCTCCAAGGTGGTCTACGACCGGGCGCATTCCTCCATTTCCACCGCAACGGAAGCGGATTTTGACTTTGATGCGATCTTTGAGGGAGCGGACTGGTTCCACTTCACCGGCATCACCCCCGCTGTCTCCGATGCGGCTGCCGAGCTCACCGAGAAGGCTCTCATTGCTGCCAAGAAGCACGGCGTGAAGGTCTCCGTGGACCTGAACTTCCGCAAGAAGCTCTGGAGCTCCGAGAAGGCCCAGAAGGTGATGAAGAACCTGATGCAGTATGTGGACGTGTGCATCGGCAACGAAGAGGACGCAAACCTGGTGCTGGGCTATAAACCCGGCAATACGGATGTCACCAGCGGAGAGCTGGAGCTGGCGGGATACAAGAGCATCTTCGAGCAGATGGTGGCGGATTATAATTTCGAGTACTGTGTCTCCTCCCTGAGAGTGAGCCACTCCGCATCCGACAACGGCTGGTCTGCCTGCATCTACTGCCGCGACACGAAGGAGTTCTATCACTCCAAGGAGTACTCCATCCGTCCCATCGTGGACCGTGTGGGAGGCGGTGACTCTTTTGCCGGCGGCGTGATCTGCGGACTGCTGGACGGCAAGGATTTCAAGGCTGCGCTGGAGTTTGGCGTGGCGGCCTCCGCGCTGAAGCACACCATCCCCGGAGACTTCAATCTGGTCTCCCGCAAAGAGGTGGAAACCCTGGCAGGCGGAGACGCCTCCGGACGCGTCCAGAGATAGGCCGAAAGACCCGTAAAATTTGACAGAAAAGACGTTTTGACATACAATACTGAAGAGCCTATTTTTCTTAGAAAGGTAGGCTCTTTGTTTTGCATCCTGACCGCCGAAAGGAAAATCCCCTTCGATCACTATGGCGAAAGAAGTCCGCACCAATCAAATAACGAAAGCATTGCTTCTGGCAGGGCTGACCGTGCTGGTTGGATTTGTGTTCCTGCAGCAGGTTCGGATGCGTTTCATGCTGGAGGATCTGGACTATCTGCGGAACATGGCCACGGGAGAGGAGCTGAGCTCCCTGAAGGACGTGTTCCAGAGCATGGGCTGGATCTCCAAAAATCTGGGCGGAAGCCTCTTTTCCCAGTTCGTTTTGCAGCTGATCCTGTTGATGGGAGAGACCCCGGCCAATATCCTGAACACCCTGATCCTCATGGGAGTATCCGTTCTGATCTGCCAGGGGATCCAGGCAAAGCATCAAAGACTGTTCTTTTCCTGCTTTGCGTTCTTTTTGCTGATCGCCATGAACCAGGACTGGATCGTCTGTTATTTCTGGCAGTTCGGCATTGTGAACTATTTCTATCCGGCGCTCTGGATGCTGCTGTTTCTCATCTATTATTCCCGTTTTCTGGATAAACCGAAGCGCCCCTCCAGTGTGAGAGAGGGGGTTCTCATCGGCCTGTGCGGGCTGTTGGCCGGCTGGACCAATGCGGGATATGGTCTGGTGTGCCTGGCATGCTCGGTGTTTTCCATCCTGCTGAGCAAATACCTGCTGGGGATGCGTCTCCGTCTGCGGATGGCAGCCGGGGGCTTTGGCGCCCTTCTGGGGATCTTCCTGTATCTGCTTCCCTCGGGAAATTACGGAAACGAATCCCTGATGCGGGGCATCTTCGTCTCCGTCCGGATCTTTCCCGCCGTGATCATGGCACTGGCCATGATGGCGATCCTGCTGCGGGTGGGCGGATATCTGGTGACATCCCAGATCATGCAGCTTCTGACGCTGGGATTTAGCGTGATCCTGTGCTTTCTCATCAGTGCCATTCCCTTTACGTCGGCCAACGGGATCCTGCTGTGCACGGTGATCCAGGCCATCATGCTCTTTTGCGGGATGATGTACCGCATGAACCGTTTTGACAAAAAACACAGGATCTACGGGTACATTCTGGCCGGGATCATGTTCTTCTATGACGTGGCGGTGTTTGCCGCGCAGTATGTGGGGGTTTCGTGAGTTGAACGAAAGACGGTTTTTACAGATCTATCGCATGCCCGCGGAAAGCTTCGCAAAGCTCTGGAAGCTGTTTTTGGTGATCGTATTTGTCGCGGGACTGGGGATCAAGGGATACCAGTTTTATGTGGAGGGCGGACTTCACGGGGTCACCAGGACAGTGATGGCCTTTGCGGGGGCTTTTGCCTTCGAAGTGCTGACGATCCTGGTGTATCTCACCATGCGGGAGCGGTCGGCCCAGGGGTACATCCGGTTCCTGATCCTGTATGAAGCCTTTGTGCCGCACATGTCCTGGGCTTATCTGACCAGACTCCGGGATTTGGAATTCCTCTCCACCATGCGGGAGGATGTGGTGCTCCGGAAATGGAACGCGGCCTTCGGATTCTGGGCCGCGGACGCAGCCACCTATTTCCAGATCATGATCCCGCTGCTGGTCCTTCTGTTCAGCGCCCTGGCGTCGGAGAAGATCCCCCGGCAGGACTGGATCCTCCTGGGAGCGGCGGCAGGCTGCATGCTGATGATGTTCTTCTTCTCGGGGCTTTTGAATCTGCTGCACTTCGTGACCTCTCTGATCCTGGTATATCTCATCGCCAAGTGGTGGGAGAGAGTCCGGCGGGTGATCTCCTATGAACCCATGATCCTGTTAGCCTGGACGGAGCTGATCCTGTTCCTGGCCCTTTGGATGAAGGGGCTGGTGGAAGCTCTGGGGTGGTGATCCGAAGGCGGATCTGCCCGGCGAAAGAATTGAGTATTGACTTTTATTCCACGGGATGTTAAGATATCGTTTGTTCGCGGAAGTGTCGGAACTGGTAGACGAGCAAGACTAAGGATCTTGTGTGAGCAATCACGTGTGGGTTCAAGTCCCATCTTCCGCAGGAAGTGAAAAAAGATGGATGGCGAACGCCATCCATCTTTTTTTGGCTTCCTTCGGAAGCCCCAAACCCACGGGTTCTATCTCGGGGCACATAAAGTGCCCCTCGGTCGGCGCAAAACCGGCGTCCACCGGACGCCGTGCGCCCCATCTTCCGCAGATAAAAAGGATATCCAATCGGATGTCCTTTTAATGTTAGAACACTTTTCCTTCTCGCATATAATCGATTATGTTTTCGTGCAGAATTCCATTTCTTTTCTGGAGTAAATAATCGGTAGTCAATACATATTTCGGATAGTTATCAGCAATCATCTCCAAAGGTCTGTACTCTCGATCCTCAGTTTCTTTACTTAATGCAATCGTATATGCGACCTGCACGTA
>JAFYFY010000117.1 GCA_017543485.1 Lachnospiraceae bacterium
ATTGTTGAAACCGGGGAACAGCCCGTTGTTGCTGCCGATGCAGCTGATCAGGATCTGCCCTGCGATCAGCATACTGATGAGTCGCTCGGAGAGCTCCGCCTTCCGGGAAAAGGTCCGAATCGCCGCCACGGCGATGACACATGCCAGAAACACCGTGGCCGGTGCTACGATGGGGTCATAGCTGTAATACACATTTGAGGTAAAGGCCGGATCCCCGTTGGCATTTCGTCTCGTGACGAGCCACACCACCATTCCGGCAGCCGCCACCCCGGAGAGCGCATAAGCCGTCTTCAGGAAGGAAAATCCGTGCCTGTAGTCCCGTACCTGTCTGTCCTCCCGGAACAGGGCGCCAAAACGCCGTTCCAGGTATTTGGCCCCGGAGCAGAGCACGCACCCCGCAAATGCAAAAAACAGGATCCGCACCATCCAGTAGGACTGCTTCCAGAATCCCAGAAGGATCCCCCTGAGCATGGAGGACGCCTGATAGTCTGAAGCCGTATCCGTCATCTGGAACAAACGGGCGATGCCTTCAAAATAGGAGGAAAAACCGTACCGGATCCCGAGGTAGAGCAGCATGATAAACAGCGCCGACAGGTATCCTCCCAGGACATGCAGGGTACGAAGGGCAGCATTTCGAAGATTCTCCCGGATCTCCCGGCCCCGGACCTTTTTGCTCTCCGCTTTCAGGTTCACGGGATGCTCGAAAAATCCATAGATCCAGAGGATGGCCACCAGGGAGATCTGTGCCACATTGGGAAACCGGACAAACACATTCAGCCCCAGCAAAAAACCCGCAACCAGCAAAGGTCCGAACCGGTCGGCGGTGAGTCCGCGGTAGAGACAGATCAGTGCTGCCAGGAGAAAGAGATAGGTCAGATAATTGTACAAAAGCGCCGTGGGACACCAGCAAAGATTCAGGGCCAGAAAGATCCCGATCATGGCAGGTGCCGTCCCGGTCCTTAACTTCCGGGTACAGAACAGATAGCTGATAACAGCGATGAGGCTCAGCACCAGCCCCGTGTAGAAATTCAGTCCCAGGATGGAATGTCCGAAGGGAAGCATGGAGAAAAGGTGTCCCAGGGAATTCCCCAGATAGGTGGAAAAGAGCCACATGGGATCCATATGTTCCGTGCCCATGTAGCGAAAGTTCGCATAGTTGTAGCCCGTATCCATCAGATCTCCGCCGATATGGATATTGCGCAGGGGATACAGGGCCAGCAGGATCAGCGCAGCGCTGTCCAAAAGCTCCGGTGCCTTCTGCAGCAGGCCGGCGCGCAGTGTTTTTTCAGTTTCCGCAAATCGGTTTCCCATGCGCTATGCCGTCTCCTTCCGGAACCACTCATCCATCCGCTTCCCGAGCTCCCGGATCCGGCGCCCGGGAGGGCACAGATCCGCCAGGCGTCCCAGCCCTTTCTGGAGCAGCTCCCGGATCAGGTCCGCGCAGATCCCCAACACAAACAGACAGACCACCGCAGCCAGGACTCCCGCCAGGAGTCTCCCGGGGCCCGCCGCATTTCCCGCAGGGCAGAAAAGCTCCTGCCACACGTAGCGAACACTGATGTTTTCATGCAGCAGGTACACCCCCAGGGTATGCGCCGACAAAAAGGCGATCCACTCCGCCGCCTTCCCGGAGATGCGGCTCTGTCCGCGCCTTTCGGGATCTCCCAGAAAGCATCCGAAGAGACCGATGGATGCCATCACCAGGAACAGATGATTGTACTCCGCCGAGACCTTCAAAAGGAGTCCGAATCTTCCCGTATGGAGATAGACTGCATGAAGGACCATCATCTCCGCAAAGCACAGGGCGCAACCGCCGAAATACAACAGCAGACAATGCAGGCGGTTTGTGAAAAGCCTCGGAGGGAATTTGCGGAAACAGGCTCCCAGGACGAACATGCAAACATACCAGAGGGCATCATATCCGATGCCGTCCGCTTCCAGCCGCACAGGGAGGACGGACTTCAGGATGCAGAAGAAGAAAAGCAGCGCTCCCACCGTAAAATACATCTGCTTCCGGTCCAGGCGCTCCAGCCCCGGAAGCAGAAGGGGCAAAAGCAGGAACAGACAGACATAGGCCGTCATGAACCAGTACTGATCCATACTGACCGGGAGCAGCAGCGTCAAAAGAAAATTAACCGTTATTTTTTCCTGTGGAACCAGGCCAAAGCAGATCCCCCCGAATCCCACCAGCACGGAAAAGAGCCACACCTGCGCCCAGAGGGAAAAGAGTCTCGTGGGACGGAATCGCGATCCGGTGAGCAGATACCCGCTCAGCAGCATATACAGATCCACCGCCACCAGACACAGGCACTCCAGCACCCACGCCGTCACATCCGCAGCCTTCATGGGAGCCGGGTCCGTCAGCTCCGTGAGATGATCTCCTTTTCCCAGAAAATGCAGGACGATGATCATCATCATGGCCAGACAGCGCAGCAGATCCAGGGATACGATCCGCCCGCCGGTTTCCTTTTTCATTTGATCACGAGTGATATGATTCATTCAGAACACCTTCGGTTTCCGGAATACCAGAACGGTGAGGGTAATGACAGCCACCAGCAGCGATGCCAATGCCAGGGGCCAGTTCACCAGCTTCGGGTTCTGTCCGATGACAGCCGTCATGCCGTAAGATACCAGATTGGAGCCGGCATGCACTGCCAGCGGTACCAGAAAGCTCCCGAAATATTCATAGACATAGGACAGCAAAAGTCCCATCAGGAACGCATATCCACCCTGCACCACATTTCCGTGATAAAATGCAAAAATGACAGCTGTAACGAGAATGGCGATCCGCAGGGAAAACCATCTTTGCATACTGTTATGAAAAATCCCCCGAAAGAGGAGTTCTTCCATAGCAGGTGTGATAAAACCATATACCATCAGGCCCACCGCAAAATGACACCCGTATTGTTCCGCCGCAACCTGCTGATATCCTTCGGCATTCTCCAGGATGCCGGAGAGCATCATCAGGAGGTTGAGTCCGATCGTTGCCCCGATGGTGAGGAAGGCCAGAAAGAGGTAGCTGGTGGCCGGTTCCGGTTTCAGATGAAGAAGCCGCCTTCTGTTCGCCCCCCGGCGGATCCATCTGCGAGCGCTTTTCCACAGAAAAGCGCCTCCCCCCAGAAATCCAAGGCCCCCCAGGATCACAGTGGTATCTCCGCCAAAGGCCACAGGCGCCAGATCCGCATCCAGCTCAAAGATGGCTCCCCTCAGCCCCGGCGGCATCATCCCTGCCGACAGCGAGAGCAGAAAACCCAGGAAGTACTGAACCAGCCCCCGGATGACCACAAATCCCAGAAACAGATACAGATAGGTCCAGACCGGTCCGAATCCGGCCCTGCCGGTCGCCCTGGCTTTCGCCGCGGCTATCGCCGTAGCCTCCTCCGACAGCGCATCGGATTCCCGTCCGAGAAACGCGTGCAGCTCCTTTACGGAGCGGACGATATAATCCGTTTTGGCCTCCAGCAGCTCTTCCATGCTGCCGTATCCGTAAGTGACGCCGACACATTCGATCCCCAGGGCATGCGCCCCCTCCGTATCATAGCAGCGATCTCCCACAAGAAGGACCTGGGACGGATCCGGTTTGCCTCCGAAGCCTTCCAGCGCCCGCCTGACGGAGATCTCCTTGGACTCCGAAGGGTCGTCCATCCGGCTCCCCGCTACGGAATCGAAGTATTTGCGCAGGTGAAAATGCTCCAGGATCCGTTCCACAAACTCCTGGGGTTTGCTGGACGCCACTCCCAGCTTTAACCCCCCGGCCTTCAATTCCTTCAGCATCCCGGGAATCCCGCGGTAGACCTCGTTCTCGAACAGCCCCTGCACGGAAAAGCGCTCCCGGTATTTGGCCACAGCCCGGGCCGCCTTCTCCTCGTCAAAGCCGTAATACTTCATAAAGCTGCCCTGCAGGGGCGGCCCAATGAAGCACTCCAGCTGATCCAGATCCGGCTCCTCGATTCCGAAGGACCTGAGGGCATACTGAACGCAGGTACAGATCCCCAGCTTCGGATCCGTCAGGGTGCCGTCCAGATCGAAGAGGATATACTTTTTAATAGCTTCTGATGGCGTCAGCTGCATCGTCGGTATTCTCCAGTTTCATGATCCGGACATCATATTCGATCTCGGGGCTCACCACCACATGCACCACATCCCCAACCTTATGACCCATCAGTGCCTTTCCCAGAGGGGACTCCGGCGTGATGAGCCCGCCCAGGGAGTTGGCCCGTACCGTGGTCACGATCTTAAAGCTCTGCGTGCTTCCGTCATCGGCAAACTCCACCGTGACCGTATTGTTCATCCCCACCTCATCCTCCTTGGAGGAATCATCGATGACGATGGCGGTACGGATCATCTTTTCCAGATAGCGGATCCTGCTTTCGTTCTGGTTCTTGAACTTTTTCGCCGCATAGTATTCGAAATTCTCGGAGAGATCTCCCTGGGCCCGGGCCTCCTTCAGATCCTCCAGGGCCTTGGGCCGGACCACCAGCTTGCGGTGCTCGATCTCTTCCTCCATTTTCCGGATATCCGAACGGGTCAGTCTGTCAAACATGTCACTCTCCTCAGATTATAAACAAAACGATCATCATCAGCATGATCTGGATGATCACAAATCGAAATACGCACTGGGTATTGGACCACCCCATATTCTTCCGGACATGGTCGTGAAGGGGTGTGCGGATGTTCTTCAGGATGTGGATGTGGAAGACCTTGATCAGCGACACCTTCAAAAGCCCCAGCCCACCATCCAGAAGCAGGACTGCTGCCAGGATGAGATACAGAAAAGGGGCCCCGGAGAGGAGCGCACAGATGGCGATCATCAGCCCCATGGCCCGGGATCCCGCATCCCCCATCATCAGGATGCTGGGAGTGGCGTTAAACCAGAGATATGCCAGCAGGCAGATCATAAACAGGAAGAGGAAAGGGATAAAGTCCCGGGATACCATGAGGGTATTCATCACATTGTAAAACCCGATCAATGTCGCGATCACCAGTGTCCCGGAAAGTCCGTCCACGCCGTCCGCGCAGTTGGTCACATTGATGCTCATCCACACGAGTCCCACCGCCAGCAGGAAAAAGACCGGAGCAGGCATATGAAAGCGAATGCCGGAAAGCGCCAGATAGACATCGCTGCCATGCTGGTACAGGTATTCCACGGCCACCAGCACGGCGATGGCCAGATCCAGCAGCCCTTTTCGGAGAGGGGACCAGGGTTTGTCCGAAGCATCATCCAGATAGCCGGTGAGCATGCAGGCCTGGATCAGAACCATATAAATGATGTATTCCCACTTGACGGGCATGAAGATCAGGGCAGTGAGGTTAAAGATATGCACAAAGATGATCCCGGCCCCTCTGGCCTTCCCCGCGGATTTGGCCCCCTCATGGGCAAACTCCCGTCCCGCATCCCTGGGAAGATTCTTTTCCTGCCTGTGGGTCTGGCGGGCCGTGGCCACAAACGCGATCAGCAGCCCGATCAGGATCACCAGCTTCTGTGCTTCGAGGTTTTTCACAAAAAGAAACAGCATCTTCGATTCCTCTTTCAAAATGAAACTACAGGGCTATTTTACCACAAAAAACCGCTCCAAACCATTGATTTGGAGCGGCCGATCATCATGGGACCAACAGGGTTCGAACCTGTGACCTCCCGCACGTCAAGCGGACGCTCATCCCAGCTGAGCTATGATCCCGATGCAAAACACTAGTAAAGTATACCATTATTCCGAAATAAATCAAGCACTTTTTTATCTTCTCTGCAATCCGCTGATCTCACTGTACTTCTGGACCCCTCTGTCCAGCCGCAGCAGACCTTCTTTCAAGGTCACCGAAGGGCAGGCGATATTCAGGCGCAGAAAATGCTCCCCTCCCATGCCGAACTGACTGCCATGGGACAGGTACAGCCCTGTCTCGCTGCGCAGGAATTCCGCCAGCTTCCGGGAGTCCGTCTCCACGCGCTCACAGTCGATCCAGAGAAGGTAGGTGGCCTCGCTCTCCGTCAGCTTCAGTTCCTTCACATCCTGTTCCAGAACCCGCTTTACCAGCTGTTTGTTCTCATACAGATAGGACCGAAGGGCATCCAGCCACTCTGCGCCCTCCCGGAAAGCCGCCACGGCAGCGGTCACCGCAAAAGCATTGGGCTCCGCCACCTCGTCATTGTTCAGTCCTCTCCAGACGCGGTAGCGCAGCTTGGAATTGCGGACCACCACACCGGCAGTCTGCAGTCCCGCGATGTTGAAGGCCTTGGTGGGCGCCAGACAGACGATGGCATTGGAGGTCAGTTCCTCCGGCAGCGAGAGCCAGGAGACATACTCTTTTCCCGGGTCCGTCAGATCCCCGTGGATCTCATCGGAGATCACAGTGACACCGTATTTTTGCGAAACCTCTGCGATCCAGCGGATCGTCTTTTGGTCCCAGATCTTTCCCACGGGGTTGTGGGGATTGCAAAACAGCAGCATGGAAACCTTGGGGTCCGCCAGAGTCTGCTCCAGCCGGTCCAGATCCAGGGTGTAGGTCCGGTCCGGTCCGTAATGCAGCGGGACCTGCTCCGGGATCCGTCCCGCATTCACGATGGAATTAAAAAAGATGTTGTAAACAGGGGTCAGGATCGCGACATGATCCGCAGGATCCGTGATCTTTCGGATCACACTGGAGATGATGGGGACGACCCCGGTGGAAAAGATCAGTTCTTCCCGCCGGATCACGCTGTGATGGCGGTTTCTCCACCAGGAGATATAAGCATCATACCAGTCATCGGAGACCTCGGTATACCCGAAGATCCCATGCTCCGTCCGTCTGCGGATCGCATCCAGCACGGCAGGTGCCGTTTCAAAATCCATATCGGCCACCCACATGGGCAGTTCGTCTTCTCCCACATTCCATTTCATGGAATCCGTTCCGCGCCGGTCGATCACCTTGTCAAAGTCGTAGCTCATTGTCCTGTCCCCGCTGTTTGTCGTTTTCCTCAGAAGGTGGGCTGATCACTGTGCTTTCCGATGTTGCTGCATACGATCACGGTCTTCTCCGGGTCGATCTGATCCTTTTGGATGATCAGCTCCCCGATCTCCTCCGCCTTGATGGTGCCAGCCCCGGGGTTAAAGACGCTGTCGATCTTTCCCGTGATATCCGCCTCCACGGAGGAGTATTCAAAGGCCAGAGTGGTATTCACCAGTCTGCAGTTGCGCATCACCAGGTTGTCGATATAGCACATGCCCTGAAGGCTCTCTATGGTGCAGTTCTCCAGGGTCAGGTTCTTCGAGTTCCACCCCAGGTACTCCCCCGTGATGAAGCAGTTCCGGACTGTCACATTCTCACAGTTCCAGAACGCATCCTTGGTCAGCATCCGGGAGTCCTCCACCACCACATCCGAGCAGCCGTCGAAGCTGTAGTTGCCAATGAGTTCAAAGCCCTTCACAGTGATGTGATTGGTATTCATCCCGAAGTAATCGCCCTTTGCGAAAACGTCCTCCAGCACCACATGATCACAGCTCCACAGCGTCTCCGCCGCATTGGAAAACCGGACATGACGAAGGGTCAGATCCCTGCACCGTCTGAAATTCTTCGGCGCCTCGATCATGGCGTTTTCCACCACGATATCCTCTGTGTACCAGACCCCGGCACGGGCCATCTCAAACCAGCTGCAGTCCACCGCCTTGATGTGCTTTGCATACCAAAGGGGATATTTCCAGCGGAACATGCTGTCGTAAAGCTCGATATCCGCACTCTCTTTCAAAGGAGATTCCCCCTTATCAAAGATCGTGTGCCGTATTTCCAGATCCTTCGCGCCAAACAGCGCGCGCTCCTCCGTGAGGAGCTGTTGTTCAATCACCTGCACGATATTACCTCCTGTCGAATAAAGCGATCGTTCGTTCGTATCTGAAAATATGCTAACACAAATAACGAAAAATATCCAGTAGATTTTGTAAAATTATATTTTGTAAAATATTTATAGAGCCGCAGCCGTTCCATATACCTTTCAGAACCGATCCCCCACGGCATCGATCAGGGCATTGCAGCCCCTGACGATCTGCTCATAGACCCCGGGGAAATCCCCGGTATACCAGGGATCATCGATATCCTCCGGTGTCCCGGTAAAGTCCATGAGAAGATGCACCTTCCCCTCCGGGTCTCCGCCCAGGATCCGCAGCATATATCCCATGTTGAGCTGCTCCATCCCGACGATCAGATCCCATTTCCCGTAATCCTCCCGCTTCATCTGTCTCGCCCGCTTCCCCTCACAGGAGATCCCATGCTTCGCAAGCTCCGCTTTCGCAGGAGGATAGACGGGATTTCCGATCTCTTCTGAGCTATGTGCGGCGGATTCAATGAAAAAGCGGTCCGAGAGGCCTCTTTTTTCCACCAGATCTTTCATAATAAATTCTGCCATGGGGGAACGGCAGATGTTGCCCCAGCAGACGAACAAAACTTTTATAGGCATTTCTTACCTCCAAAACCGCATCAAATTGCTCCAGTTTGCGCCAGTTTGCCAAGCTGCTGAAGCTTCAGTCATTTTACAGAAAATCGGGTCAAATGGCAAAGCCTGGCAAAGTGTGGCAAATCCCTACCATGAATCGTAGTCAAAACGTAGTTTTTTATGGGGTCAAAAACCACTCGCGCCCCGACGTGGGTGCATTTCAATTTGCCGTGGGTGCATTTTCCGTGGGTACACTTTTGCACCCATGCACCCATTTTTGTGGGTGCATTTGCACCCACGATAGGAAGATTATC
>JAFYFY010000118.1 GCA_017543485.1 Lachnospiraceae bacterium
CATGCGGCCCAGCTCCATTTCCATGGCAGCCAGTCTGTCACACTCCTGATGCCGGATGTGGCCGATGCCGCGGATCACGGTGGGGCCCTGTGCAAAGGGTGCAATGGCCGCCAGGGTGATGGCCTGGTCGGAGCAGGCGCTCATATCCGCGTCCACACCGGCAAAGGTGCCTCCCTCCGGAGGCAGCAGCCGGATCCCGCCGTCCTCCTCCGAGGCCTTGCATCCCGTCCGCTCCAGGATGCGGACAAACTCCACATCCCCCTGAAGCCCCTCAAAGGATAGTCCCGGCACGAACACCGGCAGTCCCAGAAGGGGACACATGGCAAAAAAGTATGCCGCCGCCGAGGCGTCCGGCTCGATCCGGTAATCCCGGGCCTGAGCCTTCTGTCCGGGCCGGATCCGAAATGTCTTCCCCTCCGGCGCATCCGTCTCATCCGCCTGCACGCCGAACTGCGCCATCATGCGCCGGGTCATCCGGACATAGGCCATGCCATGGCTCCCCGTGACCCGGATCCTGAGTCCCTCCGGCGCCTCCACCGATGCCGTCAGGAGCGCGCTGAGAAACTGGCTGCTCTCGTCGATATCGATGGTGACGGTGTCCGCAGCAAACCCATGTCCCCGCAGCGTAAAGGGGAAATGCCAGGGCTCCTCCTCACAGCTTACTTCGCACCCCAGATCCTCCAGCGTCCGAAGAAGGGGCTCCATAGGGCGCCTTTTCATCTGCTCCGAGGCGTCCATATGCCAGATCCCTTCCGTGGTCCCCAGGACGGCGCTTAAGAACCTGGCTGCCGTGCCGGCGCTTCCCACGTTCAGGGATGCCTCCCGTGCAGGGATACGTCCTCCCAGTCCCCGGATCCGGACTTCTTTCCCTGTCTCCTCCACCCGGGTTTCAAACCCCAGCTCCTCCACGCAGCGAAGGAACGCTCTCGAATCCTCCGAGAACAGGACTCCGGAGAGTCTGCTCTCTCCCTCCGCCAGCATGGCCAGCAAAAGGGCCCGGTTGGTGATGCTCTTGGATCCCGGCACAGCAGGCACGATCTCCTTTGGAAGCAAAGAGATCCCCATACCGCTTTGCACCGCTCTCCGGACATTGGGGACGGCAAATTCCGGGTTTTCCAGCTTCAAAAAGACGGTGTCCTCCCATTTTCCCTCCAGGCACACGTCCCGGTGGATCCTCTGCCAGACGGAAAAACCCGCATTTTCGTGCACCCGAAGGCTCGCTTCATTGTACGCCAGGACCTTGGCCACCGTCCGGTGAAGTCCCAGGACCCCAAAGCCGAAATCCCAGTTTAAGAGCCTCACCGCTTCGCTGGCATAGCCCTGACCGGAGGGTGCATCCCCGCTCATGAACACCCCGGATTCCATCTGCCTGCGGGCCGGCTCATAATGCTGCAGGTAGACGCATCCCATGGGCATCCCGTCGGGCTTTCGGCACACGATGAACTGATGGACCAGTCCCCGCTCCACCTTTTCATGCAGCCATTTCAGGTGCTCCTTTTCCGTGATCTCCTCACGATAATAAAAATTGTCCCGGACTGCCTTTGCATTTCTCCAGGACAGGACCATCCGCGTATCCTCCTCGGTGATGGGCCGAAGCCAGATCCGTTCTCCCTGTATGGTTTTGTCCCTGTTTGTGCTATGCTCCATAGGAATCAGTTACCTGCCTTTGGGAATGCCTCCCGGAAAGGAATCATATGTCCAGACAGTTTTGGAAGCCTTCCAATATGCTCTATCCCGTCCCCGCGGTGCTCATCGTCACCAGGGATGAGGCGGGACGCGACAATGTGATGACAGCCGCATGGGCCGGAACGGTCTGTTCCGATCCCGTCATGGTCTCCGTCTCCGTCCGGAAGGAGCGCCTTACCCACGCCGCCCTGACACAGACCGGCGAGTTCGTCATGTGCCTCACCACGGAGAAAATGGCCAAAGTCACCGATTATGTGGGAGTGAGATCCGGCCGGGACATGGATAAGTTCTCCCTTCCCGGAGACCTGCGCCTCACCCGGTTCCCCTCCCGCATCGTACGGGCCCCGGGGATCGAGGAAAGTCCGGTGTGCCTGGAATGCAGGGTCCGGCAGGTCCTGGAACTGGGATCCCATGACATGTTTGTGGCGGAGGTAGTCAGCACCGACATCGACGACCGGTATCTGGATGAAAAGGGGAAATTCTGCCTCTCCAAAGCCGGTCTGCTGGCCTACAGCCATGGAGAATACTACGGACTGGGCCGCCTTCTGGGCACCTTCGGATACTCCGTCCGCAAAAAGCCATAAGCCTTTTACACCCGCATCAGGACCGGATCAGGGTCCCGGTCTTTCCCCGGACCGCCGCTGCGGCATCAGCCAGAGAGGTGATGAGGACACTTCCCGTAGGGACCTTCTCCAGATAAGCGATGGCCGCCTCGATCTTCGGCAGGATGGTCCCGGCCTCCAGTTCACCGCTTTCCGCCAGTTCTCTGGCCTGTGCTGCCGTCATCTCCCCGATGGGACTCTGGTCCTCTTTTCCGAAATTCCGGTATACATGATCCACCCCGGTGAGGATGATGAGCATGTCCGCCTTCAGCTGCCCCGCCAGGAGCCCTGCGATGGCATCCTTTTCGATGACGGCGGATGCGCCCTTTAAGACGTGATTCTGTTCGATCACCGGGATGCCGCCTCCGCCGCAGGCGATGACGATCTGTCCTGCCGCGGCCAAAAGCCGGATGGTATCCATCTCCACGATCTCAATGGGCCGGGGCGCTGCCACGACTCTGCGCCACCCTTCCCCGGGGATCTCCCGGACATAATTGCCCTTTTTCCGCTCCTCCTCCGCATCGGCCTCGCTCATCACCCGGCCGATGATCTTGTTGGGCTCATAGAAGGCCTCATCGTAGGGGTCCACCGTCACCTGGGTGAGCACCGTGCTCACGGGGATGGAAAGCCCTCTCCCCAAAAGCTCCGAGCGCAGCGTATTCTGGAGGTCATACCCCACATAGCCCTGGCTCATGGCGGAACAGACGCACATGGGCACCGGGGTATAATCCGCCGAAACCCTGCGCAGCTCCGTCATCGCCTTATGGATCATGGAGACCTGGGGGCCGTTGCTGTGGGTGATGACGGGGCAGTACCCCATTTCCACCAGATCCGCCAGCGCGGATGCCGTCACCTTCACCGCATCCTTCTGCGCATGGGTCGTCACCCCCAGCGCTTCGTGTCCGAGACTGACCACCACGTTTTTCTTTTCCATCGCCATACTCCCTTTGCGGTTTTTCTCTGCCGATCCCCGCCCGGGGCCGAGACGGTCCATGGCATTCGGGGGGCATAAATACAGTCCGATTATAGCAAGTTTTTGGCCATAATGGTATACATCTCTTGACTTTTCGCGGGGGAGACCGTAAAATCGATTCCATTAGCGACAAGGGTGTCCGTAGGTTATGGGCGCCCTTTTACTCATTTTTGAACAAAAACGCGAAATGAGAGGAAAAAAACATGAGCAAGATCACCATTCCGGAGGGGTATGTATCCGCCCTGAACCTCCACGACACACAGGTCGCCATCAAGATCGTCAAGGACCGCTTCCAGGTCCAGCTCTCCGAGGCCCTGAATCTGCAGCGTGTCTCCGCACCGCTGTTTGTCACGCCGGAGTCCGGTCTGAATGATAACTTAAGCGGCGTGGAGCGCCCCGTGGGCTTTACCATCAAGGAAGACCATGAGCGAAAGGCCGAGGTGGTCCAGTCCCTGGCCAAGTGGAAGCGCTACGCCCTGGGCAAATACGGCTTTTCCGTGGGGGAGGGACTCTACACGGATATGAACGCCATCCGCCGGGACGAGGAGACGGACAATATCCACTCCATCTTCGTGGACCAGTGGGACTGGGAAAAGATCATCCGGAAGGAGGACCGCACCGTAGAGACCCTGCAGGACGTGGTCCGCAGCGTCTATAAAGCCCTGCGCAAGACCGAGAAATACATGGCGGTGCAGTATGACTACATCGAGGAGATCCTGCCTCACGACATCGTCTTCGTCACCTCCCAGGAGCTGGAGGACCGGTTCCCGGACAAGACCCCCAAGGAGCGGGAATACGCCATCACCAAAGAGCACGGCGCGGTGTGTCTGATGCAGATCGGTGACAGACTCGCCTCCGGTGAGCGCCATGACTTCCGGGCTCCGGACTATGACGACTGGGCCCTGAACTGCGACATCCTGGTGTACTATCCGGTGCTGGACATCGCACTGGAGATCTCCTCCATGGGGATCCGGGTGGACGAGGACTCCCTGGTCTCCCAGCTGGAGAAGGCCGGCTGCCCGGAGCGGGCACAGCTGGACTTCCAGAAGGCCATCCTGGAAAAGAAGCTCCCCTACACCATCGGCGGCGGCATCGGGCAGTCCCGGATCTGCATGTTCTTCCTCCGCAAGGCTCACATCGGAGAGGTGCAAAGCTCCATCTGGCCGGATGCGATCCTGCAGGAAGCAGCGGCCAGGGGCGTACAGCTCCTGTAAAGATCAGAGGGAGGTTCCCCGGCGGGAACCTCCCTCTTTTTGTATTCCGTATTCGGTTCAGGATCTTCTCCGTTCGATCCCGCGCTCTCTGTAGTAGGCTTCCTTCGCACTGTACATGGCCAGATCCGCGCGCCTTATCATCTCTTCCAGTTCCTCCCCTTCCGCCCGTCTGGCGACGCCGAAGGAGATGCCCACGGGGGTGCTTTCTCCGTAGTTCAGGCTGACCGCCTTTTCCCGTGCCTGTGCCACCTCGGATTCGATGACGGAATCCTCCGTGTCCACATAGACGATGGCGAATTCGTCGCCGCCGATGCGGTAGATCCGATAGGAGTGATACATGGACTGGAGAAGCGCGTTGGAGACATCCTTCAGAAGCTGGTCGCCGGTCTGATGCCCCAGGACATCATTGACCTTCTTCAGGCCGTTGACATCTCCCAGCACATAGGTCAGATCCGCACCGCCCTTTACTTTGGCCGGGAATGCCTTCTCCAGGTCATTCTCGTAGCACCGTCTGTTCCACACCTGGGTATCCGGGTCCACAAAGGCCAGCTGCTGCAGCTTTCCCACGGGGTTTTCCGTGGCACAGAACATGCCCAGCACCATGAGGGTCAAAGCACCGCCGGTAAAGAGAAACTCCGGCACCAGGATCTGCACCACCAGAAAGCCCAGGGCCATGGTGGAGATGGGCAGCAGCGCATAGATGATGGAGCTGGCGATGCGCTTGTGGTTTACCAGCATGATGACATCTGCCGTGATAAAGAGCAAAAAGCCCATGACATAGCACAGGGTCGGTCCGATACCCGCACTGTATTTCGTGCCAAATCCCTCCAGATAGTCGATGGGGGATACCAGGAGCATCCCCAGGGCGATGAGGCAAAGCACATAGGCGGCGATGATATATTTCCGGGATCTCCTGCGGGTCATGATCAGGGACAGCGCATACTCGAAATACTTCAGGCTGTAGAGCACGGAAAAGGCAAAAAACAGGATGTGGGCGATGTTGTTCACGATCACCGGGACGGATTCGGTATTTACCGTGATCTCCGTGATCAGCGCCATCACATCGTGCCCGAAACAGCAAAGGGCAAAGGGCAGAAAGGGGTTTTTCTCCGTCCGGTACCTGGCGCAGTAGATGTCATAGACGATGAGGAAAAAGACGATCATCGTGGACAGGATATCGCTTCGAATGATCAGGATCAGATTCATAAAAAACCTCCGTTGGTTAAGCAGATGCCGAGTTTCCGGTGTACAGCGTGTAGTACTTGCCCCTGAGCTCCAGGAGTTCTTCGTGGGTCCCCCGCTCGATGATCCGCCCCTGCTCCAGGACCATGATGCAGTTGGCGTTCATGACGGTGGACAGCCTGTGGGCGATGACAAAGGTGGTGCGCCCGCTCATGAGGCGGTCCATCCCCTCCTGGACGATGCGCTCGGTCCGGGTATCGATGGAGCTGGTGGCCTCATCCAGGATCAGCACCGGCGGATCCGCGATGGCCGCCCGGGCGATGGCCAGAAGCTGTCTCTGTCCCTGGCTCAGGTTCGCGCCGTCCCCGGTGAGCATGGTGTCATACCCCTCCGGAAGCTTCGTGATGAAATCATCCGCATTGGCCAGCTTTGCGGCTGCGATGACCTCCTCATCCGTGGCGTCCAGCTTGCCGAAGCGGATGTTCTCCGCGATGGTGCCGGTGAAAAGGTGCGTATCCTGCAGCACCATCCCCAGGGATCTTCGAAGGTCCGCCTTCCGGATCTTGTTCACATTGATGCCGTCATAGCGGATCTTGCCGTCCTGGATGTCGTAAAAGCGGTTGATGAGGTTCGTGATGGTGGTCTTTCCCGCGCCGGTGGAGCCCACAAAGGCGATCTTCTGCCCCGGCTTCGCATAGAGCTTCACATCGTGGAGCACCATCTTCTCATCCGTGTAGCCGAAGTCCACCCCGTCAAAGACCACTTCCCCGCGGAGAGGCTTGTACTCCACGCTTCCGTCCGCCTGATGGGTGTGCTTCCAGGCCCATTTTCCGGTGCGCTCCGCGCTCTCCGTCAGCCTGCCGCCCTCTTCCTTTGCATTCACCAGCATCACATAGCCGCCGTCCGCCTCGGGCTCCGCATCCATCAGTCCGAAGATCCGCTCCGCACCTGCCAGGGCCATGATGATGGAGTTAAACTGCTGTGCCACCTGGGTGATGGGCATATTGAAGTTCCGGTTCAGGGTCAGGTATGCCGCCAGGGAGCCCACGGTAAAGCCCCCCACATGGAAGATCGCCAGGGCGCCGCCCACCATGGCGCATACCACATAGCTCAGGTTCCCCAGCTGGGCGTTGATGGGCCACAGGGAGCTGGCATAGGCATTTGCCCGGAAGGCGCTGGTGTAAAGATCATCGTTTAATTCCTTGAAGCGGGCTTTGCTCTCCTCCTCGTGGCAGAAGACCTTCACCACCTTCTGGCCCCCCACCATCTCCTCGATGAAGCCGTTGAGGCCGCCAAGCCTGCGCTGCTGTTCGACATAGTACTTGCTGCTGTTCCCCGCCACAAACTTCGTCACAAAGAGCATCAGCACCACCATGGCCAGGGTGACCCCCGTCATGATGGGACTGAGCACCACCATGGAGACAAAGACGGAGACGATGGTGATGGCGGAGTTGATCATCTGCGGAATGCTCTGGCTCACCATCTGCCGCATGGTATCGATGTCGTTGGTATAGACCGACATGATATCCCCGTGGGCATGGGTGTCGAAATACTTGATGGGCAGCGTCTCCATATGCTCAAAGAGCGCATTCCTGAGATCCCGCATGGTGCCCTGGGTCACGTTCACCATGAGCTTTTGCTGGGTCAGGGCCGCCGCGATGCCGATGGCATAAAAACACGCAACTCTGGCGATGGCATTTCGCAGTGCGATGTAGCTGACGACTCCGCCGGCCTCCTTTGTCAGAAGCAGCGGCTGGATATAGTCGTCGATGAGGTTCCGCATAAACAGCGTCCCCTGCAGATTGGCCAGCACCGAGGTCACGATGCAGATCAACACCACGATGGCGTGGATCTTATACCTGCTCAGCACAAAGCCCATGATCCGTTTAAACAATGCTCCGGGATTTTCGACCTTCGGTCTCGGTCTTCCCAAAGCCCCTCTTCCTCCTGGGGGCATTTTCGGTTCCTCCTTATCTGTCCGCTCCGGAGCAGGCTCCGAAGCTCTTTTGCAGGTCACTTTTCCTGTGCGTTTCGTATCTGCCGCGTGTCTTAGCCGGCCTCATCGAAGTCTCTTGCGCCCCCGGTCTGGGACTCATAGACCTCTCTGTAGATCTCGTTGGTGGCAAGCAGCTCTTCATGAGGGGCAAAGCCCTTCACCTCTCCGCCGTCCAGCACCAGGATCCGGTCCGCATCCTGGATACTGGAGATGCGCTGGGCGATGATCAGCTTGGTCACCCCGGGAAGCTCCTCCCGGAAGGCCTTCCGGATCTTTGCGTCCGTGGCGGTGTCCACGGCGCTGGTGGAATCGTCCAGGATCAGGATCTTCGGGGATTTTAACAGGGCACGGGCGATACACAGCCGCTGCTTCTGACCCCCGGAGACATTGCTGCCTCCCTGTTCGATCTTCGTTTCATACCCCTCCGGCATCTTTTCGATGAACTCATCCGCACAGGCCCTTCTGCAGGCCTCCCGGCACTCCTCCTCGGTGGCATCGGCTTTTCCCCACCGGAGGTTCTCCAGGATGGTGCCGGAAAAGAGCTCGTTTTTCTGAAGCACCACGGATACCTGGTTGCGCAGGGCCTCCAGGTCGTATTCCCGGACGTCGCTCCCCCCTACCAGCACACTCCCCTCCGTGACATCGTAGAGGCGGCTGATGAGATTCACCAGGCTGGTCTTGGAGGATCCAGTGCCGCCCATGATCCCGATGGTCTCCCCGGGGGCGATCTTCAGATTGATGCCATGCAGCACCGGTTTTCCGCCGTCCTTGAAATTATACGCAAAAGACACATTCCGAAACTCGATGGAGCCGTCCCGCATCTCGGTCTTTGCATGTTCCGGAGAGGTCAGGTCGCTCTGTTCGCTTAGCACTTCGCAGATCCGCTTGGCGCTGGCGCCGGACATGGTCAGCATGATAAAGATCATGGCCACCATCATCAGGCTCATAAGGATGTTCATGCAATAGGTGAGAAGACTCATGAGCTCTCCGGTGGTCAGAGCCGTATTGCCGGAGTCCACGATCATCTTCGCGCCGATCCAGCTGATGACCATGATGGTGGTATAGACCGTGGCGGACATGATGGGCATGGCCACCACCATGAGGTTCTCTGCCTTGACAAAGAGCTTGTAGATATTGCCGCTGGCCCTGTGGAACCGCTTCGTCTGCTCCTCCTCCCGGACGTAGGCTTTCACCACCCGGATGGCGGAGACATTCTCCTGAACGGAGGCGTTGAGCTCATCATACTTGGGGAACGCCTCGGAAAAGAGCTTGCTGGTCCTGGGCAGCAGGATGATCATCATCACCACCAGGAATGCCAGGGCGATGAGATAGATGCTGGCGATCCGGGCATTGATGTAAAAGGCCATGCAGAGCGCCACGATCATGCTGGAAGGGGCCCGAAAGGCCATCCGCAGGATCATCTGATAGGCATTCTGGACATTGGTCACATCCGTGGTGAGGCGGGTGATGAGTCCCGCCGTGCTGAACCGGTCGATGTTGGAAAAGGAAAAGGTCTGGATATGGTTGTACATGGTCTCCCGCAGGTTCTTCGCCAGTCCCGCGGAGGCCTTGGCTCCGAAAAAGCCGCCTCCCAGGCCCCCCAGGAGCCCCACGAAAGCCGCCAGCAGCATCCAGAGTCCCACCTTGATGATGTGGGGCATATTGCCGGCATAGATGCCGTCATCGATGATGGATGCCATCAGATACGGTACCACCATCTCCATGGCCACCTCCAGGATCATGGAGATGGGCGTGAGAACGGAGACCAGGCGATATTCCCGGACCTCCCGTAAAATCCGTCGAAGCATGGAATTCCTCCTAAATCTATGTAAAAAAACGCAGACCTTTTTTTATTTTAGTGGATTCCGGGAAAAAAGCAAATAAAGATTTGCTAAAAAACAGGCGAAAGCGGTATACTGAAACGGTAAAACAAGGGCGCGGATGCGCCCGCCCATCCGGCAAAACAGGAGACATTAGGAGGAAGGTATGTATTACGAGAACAAGATCTGGATCGGTAACAGCGGCGATCAGAAAATCTGCATCCTGCCGCAGATGTCCAACCGTCACGGCATGATCTGCGGGGCAACGGGAACCGGCAAGACCATCACGCTGAAAGTCCTGGCGGAGTCCTTTTCCGAGGCAGGCGTCCCGGTATTTCTGGCAGATGTCAAGGGGGATCTGGCAGGCATGTGCAGCCCCGGCCGGGACAGCGAGGACATGCAAAAGCGCATCGAGCGCTTCGGCCTGAGGGCTGCGGGCTTCTCCTATGAAGCGTATCCCACCACCTTCTGGGATGTGTACGGAGAGATGGGCATGCCCCTTCGCACCACGGTCTCCGAGATGGGTCCCCTGCTTTTGTCCCGGATCCTGGGCCTGAACAGCACCCAGTCGGATCTGCTCACCATCCTCTTTAAGATTGCGGACGACGAAGGACTCCTGCTGATCGATACCAAGGACTTAAAGTCCATGCTGACCTATGTCTCCGAGCATGCATCGGAGTACTCCTCCACCTACGGAAATATCGCAAAAGCCAGTGTCAATGCCATCATCCGGGCCATCGTCTCCTTAGAGAGCGAGGGCGCGGACCAGTTCTTCGGAGAGCCGGCGCTGTCCATCACGGACTGGTTCATGCCCGGCGCGGGCGGCAAGGGGACCATCCAGGTCCTGGACTGCCAGAAGCTGATCCATTCTCCTTCCATGTATGCCACCTTCCTGCTCTGGATGCTGAGCGAGCTCTTTGAGGTGCTGCCGGAGGTGGGGGATCAGGAAAAGCCCAAGATGGTCTTTTTCTTCGACGAAGCCCATATGCTCTTTGACGACGCTCCCAAGGCGCTGCTGTCCAAGATCGAGCAGGTGGTAAAGCTCATCCGTTCCAAGGGCGTGGGGATCTTCTTTGTCACCCAGAACCCCCGGGATATCCCGGACGGGGTTCTGGCCCAGCTGGGCAACAAGATCGAGCATGCCCTCCATGCCTATACTCCCGCGGAACAGAAGGCAGCAAAGGCGGCGGCCCAGTCCTTCCGGGAAAATCCCGCATTCGACACCTACAAGACCCTGCTGGAGCTTGGAGTGGGCGAAGCGCTGGTCTCGGTGCTGGACGAAAAGGGCGTCCCCACCGTGGTGGAACGGGTAAACATCCTGCCTCCCATAAGCCTCATGGGCGCTTTGGACGACGGGGAGCGGGAGAGACAGATGAAGGGCAATATGCTCTACTCCCGTTACAATGACTATTTCGACAGAGATTCCGCCTATGAATTCCTCCAGAGACTGAAGGCCGAGGCGGTGCAGGAGGAGGCTCCGGCTCCGGAGGAGGAGGAAGCTCCCGTCCAGACTGCCGCAGCCGCGAAGAAGACCGGAAGGACCTCTTCTTCCTCAAAGGCTTCCCAGAAAAAGGACAAGGACTCCCTGTCCTATCATGCACACAAGGCAGCCAAGAGCGCTGCCACCACCACCGGCGGCACCGTGGGCCGGGAAGTGGGCAAGGCCCTGGGGAACTCCATCGGCGGCAAGTTCGGAAAGACCCTGGGAGGCAACGTGGGTGCCAGCCTGGGCAGAAGCATCATGGGGGTCTTTTTCCGGGGATAAAGCCCGGCTATGAAACGAGGGACATATGTGCGGCAGATATTATGTGATGGATGATATCGAGGAAGAGGCGGAGCGTTTCGCCCGGGACTACCGGGAGGGCCGGACCCCCATGGCCGATCCGGCCGGGAAGGGCGCCAAAGATGTGCATCCCACGGAGACCGGCACCATCCTTCGCAGACAGGAGGGACGCATCGTATCCGCCTCCGTCAGCTGGGGCATCCCGGTCAGGCGCGGACAGCCCCTGATCATCAACGCCCGGAGCGAAGAGGTATGGGAAAAGCCCCTGTTCCGGGACCGGATGGAAAAGGGGCGCTGCATCATCCCCGCCATGGGCTTCTATGAATGGGACCGTGAAAAAAACAAAGCCTCCTTCTGCCCCCCGGACCGTCAGATCCTGTTTCTGGCAGGACTCTACGGCCTCTACGGAGGGAAGGAGCGCTTTGTGATCCTGACAAGGGATGCGCAGGGAGCTGTCCGGCCGGTCCATCACCGGATGCCCTGTATCATTCCCGCTTCGGAGGTTCCCGCCTACCTGGCGGAGGAGAAACAGGCCGCATCCCTTCTCTCGGCGCCTGCGCCGGAGCTTCTCCGGACCCAGGAATATGTGCAGCAGACCATCAGTTCTTTTTTTACGGGAGCGGATCAGTAGAAAACGGACATTCCCTAAGCCGGTTACAGTCTCCAGTATCTGTAACCGGCATTTTCAAATATTTTTTTGCTCAGAAGGCCCTTGATATCCAAAAGAACCTTTTTCCCTTCTCCGAACATCTGATCCAGATCGGCAACAGAAAAGTCCGAAAAGTCCGAATGGGCTACGGCTAGGATCACGGCATCCATTCCCCGGATCTCGCTCAGATCGACAAATTCCACACCATAGAGCCTCTTTGCCTCCTCCGCATCCGCCTGCGGATCCGCAATCACCGGTTCGATCCCGTATTCCTTCAACTCATTCACGATATCAATGACCTTCGTATTTCTCGTATCCGGGCAGTTTTCTTTGAATGTAAATCCCAGGATTGCAACCTTCGCTCCCCTGACGTATTTCCCGGCTGCGATCAGGTTTTTCACACAGCTTTCCGCACAATATTTTCCCATATCATCGTTGATCCGTCTCCCCGCCAGAATGATCTGACTGTGATAACCGATCATCTCTGCCTTGTAGGTCAGGTAATACGGATCAACCCCGATACAGTGTCCTCCCACCAGTCCCGGGTAAAACGGCAGAAAGTTCCACTTGGTCCCAGCCGCTTCCAGAACGGCTTTGGTATCAATCCCCATCTTGTTGAAGATGATGGACAGTTCGTTCATAAAGGCGATATTGATATCCCGCTGAGAGTTTTCAATGACCTTTGCAGCTTCTGCCACCTGGATGCTCTCCGCACGGTGAACTCCCGCGGTAATGATCAGTTCATAGACCCGGGCCACACATTCCAGTGTTTCCTCATCCATTCCCGAAACAATCTTTCGAATGGATTCCAGACGGTGAACACGGTCCCCGGGATTGATCCGTTCCGGAGAGTATCCAACCTTAAAGTCCACCCCGCACTTTAACCCAGATTCCCGTTCCAGGATCGGCACGCACACATCCTCCGTCACGCCAGGATATACCGTGGATTCATAGACCACGATGGAACCTTTTGACAGATTGCGGCCAATAATCTCGCTGGCACCCTTTACCGGAGTAAGTGCCGGCGTGTGATCGTCCTCTACCGGGGTCGGGACTGCCACGATGTGAAATCTTGCTTCCCGGAGCCTGTTGGCATCTGTCGTAAACTGAACCGTCGTTTTGCTGATGACCTCGTCTCCCACCTCATGTGTCGGATCCATCCCTCTCTGATACTGTGCAATTTTTTTTTCATTCAGGTCAAAGCCGATGACATCGACTTTATTTGCAAAGGCAACCGCGAGTGGCATTCCAACGTATCCGAGGCCCACCACTGACAGTTTTGTTTCCCTGTTGCACAGTGCTTCATACAGATTCATCATTTACTCCTTTCTGGTTGCATTATCCCATGCCGTCATGCAAAAGAACCGATGATGCCTTAACTGCCCGGTCGGTTCAAAAAGACCAGTCTGTTGTCCGTTTTTAGCGATGCAAAGGAATACAGGATGAGGATCTGTTCGTACCGTTCCTTCTCGACCAGTCCTGTGAGCCCGTATGCATAATTCCTGTAATCCACGATCCCAATCCTCTCAAATGCATGCTCCATAAGCGGAACGAAGCAATTTGCAAAGCTGTCCTTGACAACCAGGATCCGTCCTGTGCCCTGCCCTTCCAGAACGGAATACCCATTGTTTCCGTCCAGAAAGGCCGCATATTTGTCATACCCTTCCAGCCTTTCCGGATTAACAGGAAGAGTCCGTTTCTCTTCTTCAAATTCGGCGTCTCCCAGGACGCGCATGACGGTCAGGACAGACTCAGTGGGAAAATAGCTGATCGTGTCGGGATGGGCTTTCCAATACCTGGATTTTGCGTAGTGGGTGCCTAAAAAGCCATCGGATTCCGCAGCGTTATCCCAGTCCGGCAGGGCAGGATCCCTGTTCAGCGCTCTCGCAAACTCGACATAGGCATATACGGCACCGAATGTCGTCCAATGATGATCGTTCCGATAATACAGATAGTCATCCCTGTGCTCACAGAGCACTTGATAAACATCGACGATCTGACAGGTCTCGGACAGTTTTCGGGTTGCAGCAGCGATCTTCTCAGATTCCTGTTCCTGCGGGGCGTACATCGGAAGTTTTTCCGGGTAGACAGCTGCAGCAGACGGAACGATCATCACCGTCACCGGGATTTCACTGTTTGATGCGAATTCGGTGATCGCATCCAGGTTTTGTTCCAGCTGCGCATCTTCGGAACCCGGGAAAGCTCTGGAAAACAGCATTCTGTCTTTCCCGATCAGGATCCCGTTTTCCTCCGTCTTTCTCAGGATCGCTTCATCCACAAAACACTTGGCATCAATCCAAAACTGACGAAGGGCGACCCGATCATCTACATAGGCGGTCAGGGCCTCCCCGAAACTGCCGTCTATCAGACTCTCCACAGCCATGGAAGGTCTCGAAGCGGCTTTGCGGTTTTCCCGGTACAACAGATCAGGTTCCGGGAGCAGTACCGTGAACAGGGCACATGCGGCAACAAGAAGCGCTGCGGAGCAGTTCAGAAGCATGCTGAAGATCCCGGATATTTCTTTCTTTTCTTCTTTCATCGCGCCTTCCTAAAATACCGCATACATCGCTGCGTTTCCCGTACTTCCGACGATATATGCAAAGCTGATCAGGAGCAAAAACAAGGTTGTCACATGATCCACCCAAACCGGCCAGGCCAGTTTCTCACGAATCCGTCTGACAAACCCTCCTGAAACAAATACGGAGAGCAAAAAGGCTACACCGTAATTTCGTACAAAATAAAGAGCAGAGATTCCTCCCGAGAACCCAAAAAGTTTCGACAGCAATACCGGCAACGAGACCTGTCCGCTGGCAGCGAAGATTCCCCAGCCCAGTACCGCAACGAACAATGTATAGATCCGTCCGATCACCGGATGTCCCTTGCTCTTTCCGATGAGTTTTTTTTCCGCCAGAAGGATCAGAAAATAGTATCCTCCCCAGATCAGAAAATTGACAGATGCGCCGTGCCACATGCCGGTCAGGATCCACACGATCAGCATATTGACGGCCTGTCGGACGTTCCCCTTCCGGTTTCCGCCCAGGGGAATATAGACATAGTCCCGAAACCATTCGGTCAACGTGATATGCCATCTTCTCCAGAACTGCGTCACACTGGTCGCACAGTAAGGATCCGCAAAATTGTCCTTACAATCAAATCCCATGATTTTCGATAAGCCGTTGCTCATTTCGGAATAGCCAGAAAAATCCAGGTAGAGCTGCAAAGAATAACACAAGACCGCAAACCATACCAATCCCGATGAAGCCCGTTCCAAGCCGATTCCATCTCGAAGAGAAAACTCCTGCCACATCCCTGCCAGGGAATCCGCCAGAAGAACCTTCTTTGCGAGTCCATAGATGAACATTCGGACTCCCTCCGCACACTGCCCCGCATCCGCCCTCGGGCCTGTTTTCTTCAGCGTATCTCGGATGTCCGTATAACGGATGATGGGGCCGACGATCATCTGCTGATACATCATGACATAGACCGCAAGATCGATCAGATTCGTCTCAGGCTCACATTCACGACGATACACGTCACAAAGATAGCTGACAGACTTGAACGTGTAATAACTGATCCCCAACGGGATCAGATCCGGCAGTTCCAATTGTCCATGTCCGATCCGGGCGATCAGCTCCGAAAGATATTCCCCGTATTTAAAGACTACCACCGGACAGACGTTCAAAAAGACGCCGATGCCAAGCATCCATTTTCTTCTCGCGCCCTCTTTCATCTTCCCGATGACTCTTGCGGTCGTGTAATTTATCGGAATCAGAAGAAGAAGCAGCGGCAGATAACGCAGCGCTCCATAGGCATAAAAAACAAGGCTCTCCACAAGAAGAACCCCGTTTTTCAGTTTTCCCGGCACAAGAAAATACAGGATCAGTGAAACCGGCAAAAAGAACAGGATAAAAACCGTACTGTTAAAAAGCATCCTCGTTATCCTTCAAATGCGGAATTGACCGCTTTGACGACTTCCGCGTTCTCTACATCCAGTCCGGGGATCACAAGTACTGCATAATCATCAAACACCAGGACTCTCGCCTGTTTCGTCTTCTCGATCTTATCCGCGAATTCCACGTAAAGATCATTGGCCGCCAGGCCGTCCAGATACTCCGTAAGTTCACTTTTTACTTCCCGTACTTTTCCCTCTTTTGCCTTCGCCACAAAGATCAGTGCGCAGTCATTTTGTGAATTGGTGATCACGCCCCTATACTCGGCGATGTTTTCCGGATCCAGCCCCATCTCATGCTCCAGTGCGAAGTCATCGATCACCCGCTCATCCGCAACAGGATTCACGGATTTCACCTGTTTGATGACATCATCGATCGATACCTGTACAGTCTCCTCCGTTCCGCCATTTCCCGCACTTCCACAGGCGGTTATCGCATACAGCACCAGAACGGTCACGGCGATGATAACGGCCCATTTTCTGATTCCGATCTTTCTGTGATGAATTCTCATGATCACTCCAGCCTCCATAGATTGATCCGGACATCCCGGTCCGCACTTTCCAACAGCATCATGCTCCACTTTTCAATGGTCTCTTCATCCCCGTAGACCACCGTGTGCTCCCCGTCCCCGGCCTGATAGGTAAAACGCAAGGCTCCGCTTTCTTCCCGTATTTCGGATGCGTTTTGCTGCGACGCCAGATCTGCAGCCTCAGCTGCGGTCAGGGAACGGATTGCCTTTCCGTCCGGTCCCCATTCAAATCCGCCGTTTGCAAGCGCATAACCGGCATCAAGTCCTTCGAACCTTTGGCAAGTCTCCCGCAGAAAATCTTCATCGGCCTTTGGACCGGGACCACTGTGGTTTCCGTACAGGTTATAACACATCACCACATACTGCGGGCCTTCCGGAAGCTCCAGTTTTTCTACCGGAGCGGATACCGGAAGGATGACCCGAAGTCTCAGTCCTTCCGAAACCGACCGCTCGTACAGTCGGGACACAAATTCCACGTATGAATCCCACAGAGAATCTCCCCTGTGCATGTTTTCATAATCCAGTTCCAGTCCGTCAAAACCTCCGGACAGCGTCTGTCTGATCATATCATTGATCACCCGGTCCGATGCCTCAGCATCTGTCAGGACCGCCTGCAGAAATTCGACGGATTTCTGTGTTGCAGTCCCATCCGGATGCATAACATCATTGATAAATGACAGGTATCGTTGTACACCGTCATCAGCGTCCGCCCCGGGCATCTCTGCGATCAGTTCCTCCAGCTGCTTTGGAAGAAACAGGGAATGATCTTCGGAATAAATGCATCCAAACAGCACCAGTTCCCTGTACCGCGTGAAGGATGCGTTTGCGGCCGACAAGCTCCCCGGATACCAGTAGACACACCAGGCTGCTTCCCGGATGACGCGCTTCTCCGGATCCGTATTTTGAACCTGTGCCTGCATATCGGGCTGTGACTGAGAATAAGGCTCTGCCTCCTCCGGATCTCGTCCGGTGCATCCAGTGACCAGTAGCAGGATCGCAAGCAATAAAACAAATTGTCTCTTCATACCATTACAGATTATCGACAAACCAGTTAATGAGCCCGTTCCACCAGATTCCGACGGTATTTTCTGCTTTCTCCGTTCCATGCAGACTGTCATCATACAGGACGGTTTCGCTCTCTCCTTCTGCCAGGCTGGTGATCTTCAGATCTTCATAACGTCCTTCATAAACATCATCCGTGATATTTCGCTGTCTGTACTCTTCTTCCGTCAGAACTGCCGCCTCCAGTCTCACAACACCCGCTGTCTGCGTCCGAACCCTGCAATCCTGCAATGCTTTTTCACCGTTCACCGAGATATCCAGCCGGTCTTCTTTCAGACTGATGACCACCTTCCATTCCCCGTGCTCATGCGCTTCAACAATCGGGATATAGGGTTCACCCCCGTCCGCCACCGATACGGCATCCTGCTTTTCGATTTCCCGCTGTTCCATGCTGTATGCCATGCTTTCTTCCCAGTTTCTCGCCCCATCCGAACGCATCTCATACTCTTTAGCCAGGGAATCCTTTTGATCCTCCTCTATGGATTCGTATTGCATACCCGTAACTTCATCCAGATCCACCCTGGCAATCTCTTTCCCTTCTTCGGTTACGATCATTTCCTTCAGACGGAAAGTGATCCGAATGCCGTCGTCGAGGTTTTCTCCGCCGCGAAGGAGGATGGTCTGGTCTCCGCAATAGTTCCCGGTCAGCGACACTTCTGCCCGGATATCCCTGTATGCATCACTGCCTTTCAGCGTCAGGATGCCCCGGCCGTCCGGAAGCGTGACCAGATAGATCCGGTCCTTTACAAATTCGGATACACCCAGATCTGTGGTCCAAAAATCGCTCCGTGTCTCATCTCCCTGCACAAACCGGATCCGGTCTTTGTCAGCATCCTCCAGATCATCCCAGATACGCATCAGCAGATGATTCACAGACCAGTACGGCTGTACCTGCAGCCTGGTCAGATCCATCATATCCGCATCCACCGTGTTGAGCGCATACCCTTCCCGATTGATGTTGAGAGAGAACAGATTCTCCATGTTTTCCCGGTTTACCTCACTCACACGCCGGTTGTTCCCGAACATATCCGTGTTGGAATGCATCAGGATATATAGTTTGGGAACGTATCCGAGGGCCTTGCGATAGGTCTTTTCCATCAGCGTGTAATCGTAGCTGATCCGCTCCCGCATTTCCTCGTAGGTCTCGATGGGCATGTAGTTCTCATCCCGATAATAATCCATCAGATAATGATTGTATTCTCTGCCCAGATACGCTTTGACGGCATTGTATTCCTGCGAATCCATCTCTCCCAGAAATCTTCCGTACCGGTCGAATACGTTGATATACGACAGCCGGTATCCGTTGGTCCCGCTCTCCCAGAAACCGCTTTTATCCATTTTGGCCAGATCCTTGGAACTGAGTTTCTTGGAATCCCTCGTTTCCAGATTGGCACCGTAGCTGCACATGGTCGCCAGGAAGTTGTTTTTTTCCAGGAAGGGCTGGGAAAACAGTGCCGTATCGGTCCTGCCGTCTTCAAAAACCAGAAACAGAGCTTGATCCGGGAGCGGCTTCCCCTTTTCATAATAATCGATCACATCCTGCTGAGAAACGGTCACATATCCCAATTCCTTCAACACACGAAGCTGCTGATCCAGCTGCTGCGTCGAGACCAGCGTATCCGTCCCTGCCCGGTCGATCCCCAGATAAGATACACATAAAAACCCATGATCATCCCCCGACACAACATTTTCATCATAAGCGTCATAGGAGACATATTTATCCGTTGTCAGGAACAGACGAAGCAGTACGACCGCCAACAGGATCAGGACAGCCAATTCCGCCAGAGACCGGATAAAAACCACTATATCCGTTTTCGTCTCAAAGAACATTCTCTTTTTTTGTTCCATCTTCTGTTCCGTTTTCTGTTCTTCCATGTTTTTTCTTTCCGGCTTTTCTCTGATTCTTCTTTTCAAGAGCTTCCACATCATTTTTAGTCATTCTGGTGCCCCAGGTCGACTTCCAGAATGTCAGGATGGCAACAGGCATCTGCCACAGAAGCACCGCTTCATAATACAGGCAGAACAGGAATCCGTAGATCCATGTCGAACTCTTTCTCAAAAACAACTGTGCGGTACTCATCATCATTGACATCATCAGCATTCCAACCAGAAAGGTGGTCGGGAATGCATATGTCGTGATTGGAACATAAACAAGGTTATAGATCACGATGAGAGGTGCCAGGACCGGAACGCAGAGCCCGATGTAAAAAAACAGAGCTGCAAACGGTTCCTTTCTCCAGATAAAAGTACCTGCGGTAAAAGACTCTCGAAGCCAGGATCTTTTCCATCTCATCTGCTGTTTCAGAAAAACCCTGTGCTCATTGGGAACGATGGTCGAACAGATCGCCGTATCCTGATAATAGGTCCGGTGGTGACGCAGCATGATGTTGGTCAGTGCACGGTCATCCCCAAAGGTGGCTTTTTGTCCCAAAAATGTCTGGTTTCGCCAATCGTCCAGATACTTTAGCACGAGTTCTTTTCTGTAACAGGAAAGCGGTCCGGACAGGCAGGTCACACAGTGGAAAAAGCTCTCCGCAGCCTTCATGATCCGGAATGCGATATAATACCTGACCGATTGCAGCTTCGTCAGGGAATTGGTGTAGGTATTTGCGACATCAGTCCTGCCCGTCACCCCAGCCATCTTCGGATCCTTGAAGGGCTGTACCAGATTTCGGATCGCGAAGGGATCCAGAAAGCTGTCCGAGTCCACAAACACCACCAGCTCATGCTTTGCCTTCAGAACCCCAGCCGACAAGGCTTCTCTCTTACCGGCATTCTGAGGCTGGACATAATAGGAGAGCCTTTCTTTGATCTCGTATTCTTCGTCCTCAGATTGCTCGAGTTCTTCGATCAGGCCTTTGATCTCCTCTACGGAACGGTCCGTGGACCTGTCATCAACCACGATCACTTCCAGCTTATCCGACGGATAATTCTGATTGATACAGCTGAGGATGGTCCTTCGGATCCATTTTTCTTCGTTGAAGCAGGGAATGATGATTGTTACTCCCGGCGTGTAAGACGGGTCAATCTTTTTGGGTCTGTACAGGGCACCGAACAGATATCTGCTGAGCAGAAAGACCGCCGTAATGATGCTGTACAGATACAGTACTTTGTTGAATTTCAGGTAGATCACGCTTTCCGAACGCATCAGCATGATGAAGAGACTGATGAAAAACAGCAAAATGGATGAGATCGTGAGGGTATAGCGGTCCTTCCTCTTTTTTGCGTACTCCGACAGGTCATCGGTAAATTCCAGACCCACTCTGTAGCGGCCATCCCCTGCGTCGGAGGTTCTGACAATCCGGGCCAGGATGCGGATATTCATTTCGAATCCTTCCGGCATTGACCCGGGATCCACATGGAATCTGAGCCGGATCCTCTCAGCTTCCTCCAGCAATGCCTTTTCTTCAGCCGATACAAAGATCGCCATCCCGGTCATGGAAACATCCGCCGAATGGGCAATGAACTTTGTTTTTTCCCGCTCCCTGACCGCCGTGACCTGTACCTCATAATCATTCAGGTACCGAATCCCCAGCTGCCTTTTTTTGCTCTGCTCATCAAAGGATTCATCACCGCTTTCCATGCTTCCTCTGCGGTCGGTATTCGCTCTCTTGCCGCTGGCAGAAGGAACATCCGGAAGGGATCTTCGATCCTTCTTTTCATGAAGCAGGACATCCTCCGTTTTGGTCTTCTTCTTTTTTACTTTATCCAGAAATTCCATATCCGTTATTTATCGTCTTTCGCTTTGTGAGTCAGAAGATGATCGATCCATTTCTGACATCCTTCCTGGTTCATATGAATACCGTCCTCCTGCGCGATCTCTGCGGGAAGCGCTCCGCCGGAATCAGCCAGAGCCGTGTAAAGATCAATGTAAAAGCAGTTTCTGTTTCCCGCCATTTTGGCAATCTCCACATTGACCTTTCGGATCCTTCCGTTGTTCAAAGTGACCCGGGTGTTTGAGACAGACTCCGTAACAGGCGGAAGCCCCTCCACGTAAATCGGCACATCCGGAAACCGTTCCTGCAGCATTTCCACCAGTTTTTCATAATAAAGCAGGAAGGACTGGTTGCTTCCGCTTGCCAATGCATTTGTACCGAGAAGCAGATAGATCCGCTCCGGGTCCTTGCCGCAGACCTCGTCCCAAACCGCAACTTTTTTTCCGTCCGCATCCGTCACCTTTACATTGTTGACAAAATCAGTCGGAGTCACGGACTTGTATGCGCAAAACTCTGCATGTTCATCCACCACAGGGTAATATGAAAGTGCCAGAGTCAGCGAGTCTCCAATAAAAAGCGCATCCCCCAAAAATTCCGGTTTCTGTTTTGCGGAACGCGGGATCTCATAATCTGCTGCAAGTTCCCGATCCGCAAACAATCTGTCAATCTCGGGATCCGGATCCTCATACAATCTGTCTATGGGTACAACTGCGGTTTCCGTTGTATCCAACGCTTCCAGAAGCACCTCGATTACGTTCATATCCGACAAAGCAAAAGTTTCTTCATCCGTCTCCAAGGAAGGCCTTTTGTCGTCTGCCGGCCGTTCATCCACCTCATAGGGCTCATATTCGGTCGCATCGATATGGTCATCGATCTTGACACAGATGATTGATCCCGCATCTATCTTCTCCACAAAGCCAAGAGCTTCCCCGAAATCATCAAAACTCGATGTATTGACAAAACGGGTCGCCGAGATATAGTTTTTTACTCCCGCGCAAGCCGTCAGATACAGGATCTGCTCATTCACTACCGTTGCATTTCCCATTACGAAATCGGGATATTCCTGCGTGATCCTCTTCAGAACCGACTGTGCCCTGGCCACAGAATCAATGATTTCTTCATCACTGCGCTGCTCCCAGTGTTCTTCCCGGTTCATGCCATAATTGGCGATGGTGTTTCCCCTGGTCCGGATCTCGTTCACCGTATCCGGGATTTCCGAAGCAGTAATGCCGTCACAGGCAAATGTCGCTTTCATCCCGTATTCATCGAGAAGATCCAGAATCTGTTCCATCTCCGTGGGAGTGGTCAGGCCTGCGAAAACAAGTGCAACCTTCCGCTGAGATGCCGGATATCCCTCCACTTCTTCCGACCTGTCCTGGAAATCCTCATTCTCATAATTATCGGTTGCTTTTTTCAACTCTTCCGTCGCATCATACATGATCCGATCCCTGGAATTGACGGACAGGGAAGGATGAACCGAGCGGATACGAACCAGATAGGATCTCCATCCCAAAAACAGACCGGCTCCTGCCAACAGAAGCAGTACCGGGATCACAATTTTCCTTACTTTCACCTTATCGTCTCCGTTTCGTTTTTTACTGTGGCAGACATGCATTAAGGATCAGATTCTTCGTAAAGACAAGTTCTTCATACCTGTCTTCTTCTTCCACTTCTCCGTACAATAATCCCTCCGCATACTTTGCGGCAAGATTCAGCATGATGTGCATAGACATGGAGAATAATTTCTTTTCCGACAAATCCGTCCGAAGGCTTTTGTCCTGCTGTGCCTTCAGGTACAGCAGGTGAAACATGTCGGAAAACCGTTTGGCGATCACCTCGAATTCGCCGGTCCATCCCTCTTCGGCCTGATCCCGGAAGATATAGGAACAATAATTGCCATGAAATTTCAGCAGCTGCTTATGCTCCCGGAAGAGCCATAAATAGCAGTCGAGATAAAACTCGAACATCTCTGCCGCAGTTTTGGAAGCAATATCCCGATCCATAAACTCTTTCACGACCTCCTGATAGACCGCACTCCATTCTCTGTCCCCGATGGCCGCTGCCAACGCCCGTTTTTTCTCATAATATCTGTAGAGTGTCGCAATCCCTACGTGACTGGCATCTGCAACTTCCTGAAGAGAAATGGTTTCAATGGATTTCGTCGAAAAGAGAGAAAACCCTTCCCGCAGGATCCTGCTTCTGCGATCTTCCATTTCCATCGCATCTTTTTCGTGGTTCCTCACACGCTCCCCCCTCGTGGTAGTTCTTCTATCATGATAGTCTCACCATCATAATGAAGCATAAAAAAATATGCCAAATATGCCATTACACACAAAGCAGATTGTACCTCGATTTCGGATCCTTTGCAACAGAAAAACACGCACTCAGATACACTCCCACCTGCTCAGGGAGAACGAGTACAGGCCTTTCTCTTTTACGGGAAGGCCTGTTAGTTTTTCCAGGGCTTCCCGGTAGTACTCCAGCTGGGTCTTGTAGCGGGCAAAAAGTTCCTCCATGGAGGAGACTTTGTCCGTTTTGTAGTCTAACAGCACGATACCGCCTTCTTCCGGAAAATACCCGTCGATGATGCCCTGGATCAGGAGGGTCTCCTCCTCCGGGACCGCATGTCCCAGCAGACGGGAGGCCGGGATCCCGATGACAAAGGGCTGCTCCCGGCGAAGCTTTCCCGCCCGGGAGGCGTGCCACATGCGGTAGGCCAGGTCGGACTTTAAGAAGGCCATCAGCTTCGGAATGGAAACGGCCCCCGCATATTCCTCCCGCAGCCGAAGGGACTCCGTCTCCTCCTTCAGGAAGGCCTGCAGGGATTCTCTTACTTCTTCGTTTTTCGTCTCGAGGCTTCGGGCATAGCTTTCCAGATCATCCGGAAATCTGCCGAAGACCGCCCCCAGGGTCCGGTCAAAATCAAGGAGCTCCATGACGCGGTGATAGGCATTTCCGCGCACCGTGCCGGTGATGCCGCCGTCCTCCTCGCCCTGCCTTGCAAAGGACGGAACATAGATCTCCCGTTCCCGTTTTTCCATCTGGTGGAAGGCACCTTCGTCCGCGTCCGCCATGGCGGCCATCTTCAGCTCCGATACCGTGGTCTTGGTATAGACCTCCTTCAGGTAGTCGTAAGGATACTGCCAGGCAAAGCGATCCCGCAGGCTCTGCAGAAGCTCTTGGGAAGCCAGGCTTCCGGCATCTGCCAGGAGGCTCAGCCTCTCGGCCCGGGTCCGGTCCTCCCGGTCCGCGTTCCTTGCAAGGTCCTGTGCCTGCACCACCTGCGCCCGGATCTTCGCCGCCTTCAGGACCGGCATGAGAAAGTCCAGAAAGCATTTGCTGTCCATGAACTCCCCATAGGCGATCCGCTCCCTGCCCTGGAGGTCTGCGTCCTCCAGGGCCTGTGCGGCATCCCCTCTCCATCCGGCCAGGATCAGTTTCTCGGAGGCCCGGGTCATGGCCACATACAGAAGCCGCAGCTCCTCTTCCAGAAGCTCCTGGCGCTTCCGTTTCATGATGGCGGACTTTCGAAGGGTCTTCGCTTTGATGCGCTGCTCCGGATCCGCATAGTCGCATGCGATCCCCAGCCGCCTGTCACAGGGCAGGAGCCTGTTCTCTCCGCTGAAGTTAAACTGTTTGCCCATTCCGGCCAGGATCACCACGGGAAATTCCAGCCCTTTGCTCTTGTGGATGGTCATGAGGCGCACCACATCCGCATTTTCTTCCAGATATCCGGCTTCTCCGAAATCGGTGTCAAAGTCCTTCAGCTGATCCATATAGCGGATGAACTGCACCAGCCCCAGATAGCTGGTCTTTTCAAAGTCCGAAGCCCGCTTCAGGAGCATCTCCACATTGGCTCTGCGGGCACTTCCCCCGGGCAGGGCAGTCACATATTCCAGATAGTGATGCTCCTCACAGATCCCGTCCAGCACCTCCCGCACGGTCTGGCAGATGCTCCGCTCCCGGTAGCCTTTTAACATTTCCAGGAAACGCACTGCCTTTTCCTGCCCTTCCTCCGCCGCCCTGCACAGAGAAGTATAGAGCGCTTCGTCCCTGGCATCCATGCGGATCCGGGCCAGCTCTTCATCGGTAAATCCACCGAAGACGCTGCGCAGGCATCCGAACAGGGGGATGTCCTGCAGCGGATTGGAGATCACCCGAAGCAGCAGCAAGAGTTCCTGCACCTCCGTGGCGGAAAAATAGCCTTTCTGCCCGGTGCTGTAGAGCGGGATCCCCCTCTCCTCAAACACCTTCCGGTACGCTTCCGAGACCGTGCCCGCCGAGCGGTGCAAAATGACGATATCCCCGTAGCGCACGGGTCTTAAGGGAGCATCCGCCTTCCGCTCCGTGCTGACCTGAAATCCGGAGGTGATCAGTTCCCGGATCCGGTCCGCCAGGGCGACAGCTTCGGCCTGCACCTTCTCCGGGGCCTCCTCTTCCTCCCCGAAGAGTGTATCGTCAAAGAGCATCAGTTCCGTCTCATATCCGGAGCCGGCGGGATAGGGAGCCTGCGGGTACAGAGCGGCCTTTTCATCGTAGGAGATCCCGCCGGTCTCCCGGGTCATGATCCGGGAAAATACGGCGTTTACGGAGTCCGTCACCTCCCTGCGGCTTCGGAAATTCCGGGTGAGGAACAGACGCCTTTGCGCCCCCTCCTCCGCATAGGTGTCCAGTTTTTCCAGGAACAGATCGGGTCTGGCCTGGCGGAAGGCATAGATACTCTGCTTGACGTCTCCCACCATGAACCGGCAGGTCTTCCCCGGGACAGCCTTGCATACCGCCTCCAGGAGCATCTCCTGAACGGAATTGCTGTCCTGATACTCATCGATGAGCACTTCATGGTACCATTCGTTGTATTCCCGGGCTGCAGCGGACTCCGATCCGTCCTCGGGATAGAAAAGCCGCAGCACCGCGTGCTCGATATCACCGAAATCCAGCACCTTCCGGCGGGCCTTCTCCTCCGCCAGGCGCTCCCGAAACCGAAGGGTCAGCTCCAGCATGGCCCGCACCGGAACCTCGCAGGCCTCGATCCGCCGAATCTGCTCCTTCAGCGGAACGGTATACTGCTCCTCCAGAAGGCTTTTTAACCCGGCCTTGGCTGCGGTTCTGGCCTTTTTCACATATTCTCTTTTCCGGGGATCCGCATTCGGGTCCTTCGCCCGGGACAGGGCCTGCATCCCCTCCAGGAAGGCAGCCAGAGCCCTGCCGCAGCCCTCCGGATCTTCGGCCTTTCGAAGGACTTCCTCCAGCTCCCGGGATTCCCTTTCGATCGTCTCCGCGTAGACCCCGGGACCGTCCGGCTCCTCACAGATCAAGGCCAGCTCACGGTACCCTGATGCAAATCCCTGCAAAAGCCGGATCCGAGCCCCGGCCAGCTCCTCTCCCACCGCGGATGCCGCAAATTCCTCCGGAGTGTGGATGGCATGGTCCGCCTCCCGCTCTTTCAGAAAGGCCTCCGGCCAGGGGAAGCTGTCCGCATATCCGTGAAGCTCCAGAATGCCTCTCTCCAGGGCCGCATCATCTCCCCCGGGACAGAAGAACTCCACACAGGAGAGGAACTCCTCCCCGCCCTGCGCATAGCTTTCCTCCAGAACCTCTCGTAATACATCCTGCTCCAGCAGCTTTTTCTCCGCATCATCCAGGATCCGGAAGTCCGGATCCATGTCCAGCTCCTGAAAATGATCCCGGAGCACGGACTGGCAGAAGGCATCGATGGTCATGATCCGGGCGCGGTGCACCAGGGCATACTGCTTCTGGATATGGGGGTCCTCCGGATGATCCGATAGCTCCTCCGCGATCCGCTTATGGATCCGCTCCCGCATCTCCGAGGCCGCCGCCCGGGTAAAGGTCACCACCAGCAAACGGTCGATATCCACGGGATGTGTCCCGTCGCAGACCGTCCGCACGATCCGTTCCACCAGCACCGCCGTCTTGCCGCTTCCCGCGGCCGCGCTCACCAGGATATCCGCCCCCCGGGCAGCGATGACTTCCTGTTGTTCCTGTGTAAAATCCATGCTCTACTCCCCCAGTTCCTTTCGCATCCGCGCAAGGGCTTCCTCCCGGTCCGTTTTTTCCTCTTTCCGGCGAAGGGTCCCCGGAAGCTTGGGATCCATGCCGCAGGACCCCCGATACGGACAGTAGTCGCAGCTGCCCTTTTCCCAGGGGTCCATAGTGATCCGTCCCTTCAGGATCTCTCCCGCCTGGGAACGGGCTTTGTATACACCGTAGCGAAGAAGGAGCTGCAGATCCTCCGGAGGAAAGGCCCAGCTGTACCCATTGGGGGTTCCGTCCTTTTTCAGCGTCACGGGGACGATCTCCGAGTCTGCGCCGGGGTTCATCCCCTCCAGTGCATGATCCAGAAGCCCCAGTACTTCCCCGTCCAGGCTCACGGCTCCCCGCATCCGGTATTCTCTCCGCTGTTTTTCCCGAAGTCCCTCCGGGCTCACATCCGGAGAGATTTCCGTCAGCGGATCATCCACATGGAAATACAGCATCGCCGCCGGGGACACCTGTCCGGCACCCGCCTCCTGCTGCCGCAGGGCCACCTCCCGCTCCAGGTACAGGGGAAGCTGCATGGTCCTGCCGCTGACCAGCCTTCCCAGGTCGAATTTCTGGTCTCCGGACTTATAGTCCAGGACCTTTACGTAGGTATGATCCCCGACCCTGGCCAGATCCACCCGGTCGATGATCCCCTCCAGCAAAACCCGGGCCTGTTCCCCCTCCCGGGCACCTGTCTCCGGCACCAGTTCGCTGCGAAACCGCTTTTCAAAGGTTTCCGGCACAAATGCTCCGGCCTTCAGGTGATCCCGCAGCGTCAGTACGGTCCGCAGAAGGATCCGCTCGTACTGCCGGATCCGGTAGCTGCTGCGGGCGGTATCGTAATACACCGCCGCACCGTAGCGCTCCGACTCCCGCTCCAGGATCCTGTGGAGATCCGCCGCGGCCCGGGCTTCCTCAAACGCGTTCAGGGAGATCCCTTCCGCTTCCAACTCCCGGAAAAAGAGGCACAGCACGCTGTGCAGCACCGACCCTCTGTCCGCCGCATTCACTTCATAGACCGGCTGCTCCCGCAGACCCAGTCCGTATTTCAGAAAATAGGCGTAGGCACATTTCGCGTACTCCTCCAGAGAGCTGACACTGACCCTCATCCGCTCTCCGTACAGGGATCTCGCCGTCTCCTCCCGAATGGGAAGGTCCAGGTATCTGGCAAAAGCGGCATCCCGCAGTCTCTCCCGAAGCTCCGGCCGGCTCCCGTAGACACTGTAAAGGGCGTAGAGCCCGTCAAAGCAGCCATCCGCATCCGGCGCCTGCCCGTCTGCATATTCCTGCAGTCCTGCCGCCAGCACATCCAGCCCGTCCCGCTCCCCGGCGATGCGCGCAAAGCTGCTCACCGCCTCCGGGTCTCGGACCTTCATCTTCGGAAAGCACTTTTTCACCACCTCCGCCAGATAGGAGGGGCGAAGGGACTCCCCACCGGCTCCGCTCCTTACGTAGGACAGGTACAGAGACTCCGAGGGCTTGGTCATATTCAGATACAGATACAGCCGCTGGGTGTACATCAGCTCTCTGGGAGTGGGAGAAAGCTCCTCTCCCTGCTCCGACAGAAGCTCCCTGTCCAGCTCCGACAGGATCCCGCCGGAAGAAGCGCTGCGGGGGATATTCCCATCATTTACCCCCAGGAACAAAAGGGCCTTTACGGGGCAAAGTCTGGTGCGCTCCATGTCTCCCACCGTCACCCGGTCCACGTTCTGGGGCAGGGACCCCACCCGGATCTCGGCAAACCCGGCCTCCAGGATCTGGGTAAACTCCTTCCGGGTGAGGGTCTCCTCCCCTAAAAGATCATGGATCTGCTCCAGAAGATGGCATACCAGCTCATAGATCCTGGCATATTCCTGCTCTCTGCGAAGGTCTCCCTGCTCCCCGAACCGCTCCGACATGGATAACAGCCTCTCCCCGGCCCGCAGCCCCTCCAGAAAGCGAAGAGCCCCGCCTGCAAACTCTGCGGCGGTCCGCTTTCCGGTAAGCTCCAGAACCGGGCCCAGCTCCTCCATGAGACGCCCCCGGATGGCATTTACCGGGGCCAGGTCCGCCTCCCCCCGGGTCCCCTTCGGGATCCGGGCAAAGAGTTGCCGGTACATCCCCGCATGCCGGATCCCGGCCTTCCGGATATAGTCCTCCAGGAGATCCGCCTCCTCCATGGAGATCCCGGAGAGGCCGCTGCGCAGATAACGTACCACGCTGTCCGGGGAAAAGTCCTTCTCCGGCATCTCAAACGCCCCCAGCAGAGCTTCCACCAGAGGGCTCAGCCGGACAGCCGACGTGCGGTCCAGATAATACGGGATCCCCAGCTTGGCGAATTCTCTTTCGATGTACGGTGCATATCCGTCCAGATCCCCCAGGATCACGGCGATGTCCCGGTAGGACAGCCCCTGCTCCCGGATCAGGCGTACGATCTCCAGACCGGCCCCCCGCACCTCCCGGGCCGGGTCGGCATATTCCGTCAGAGACACCCCCTCCGGACGGTCCGGATAGGGCCTTGCATGTCCGGCGCCGTACCGGAACAGATGACGCTCCAGGTATTCCAGGTCCGGCCTGCGGTTTCGGAGATTGCAGACCAGATCCTCCCCTCTTTCGATCCCCCGCCTTTGTGCGAAGGCGCACAGAGCGGCCACGGTCCGGTGGGTCAGATAAAACAGATCCTGGGGCTGCGCCTCCGAAAAGGGATCCTCCCCCTCCGACAGGGCAAAGGTCAGCACCGTCTCCCCGGCGATCTCCATCAGATCCTCGATGACCCGCATCTGGATGGGAGTAAAGCCCGTAAACCCGTCAAATACGATGACACTGCCCGGCAGGATCCGGGAGGAGGGCAGGGCCTGCCGCAGCACATCCAGCCTGCCTTCCGTGGTGATAAAATGCCCGTTTATAAAGCTTTGAAATCCCCGGTACAGGGTCTGCAGGTCCTTTAGCTTCGCCGCCAGCGCCGGGCGGGAGGCCCCCATGAGGCGCTCCAGATCATCGGGAGCATATCCGTACTGCATAAACTCCGACAGAATGCTCTTGACCTCATGGATATAGCCCTGTCTGGACATCTGGGCCCCCAGCACCGGACAGCGCCCTTCCTCCTGCGCCGCCACCCGCTGCAGCACCAGGCACTTTCCGGTATCATCCAGAACCGGAAGCTGCTCATAGCCCACCTCCTCCAGGATCCGGTGGGTCAGCCGGCCGAAGCTCAGGACATCAATGTTCAGGATTCCGCCGCCGGGACTCATTTTGACCAGCTGCTGCTGGGTCTGCATGGTGAACTGATCCGGAACGATGATGAAGAAATTCGTCTCCGGATGCTCCCCTGCGCGCTGCAGGATCTCCCGATAGATTGCTGTGCTCTTTCCGGACCCCGAAGGGCCGAATACAAATCTCAGGCTGTGCATGCTTGTTTTCCTTACAGTTCCAGGTCCAGCTCCACGGGGCAATGGTCGGATCCCAGGATGTCACAGTGGATCCGGGCATCCCGCAGGGCTTTTTCCAGCTTTTTCGATGCCACAAAATAGTCGATGCGCCATCCGGCGTTGTGCTCCCTGGAATGGAACATATAGGACCACCAGGAGTAGACCCCCTCCAGGTCCGGGTAGAAATACCGGAAGGTGTCGATGTATCCGCTCTCTAACACCTTCGTAAAGCAGGCCCGCTCCTCGTCGGTAAACCCCGCATTGTGGTGATTGGAGGAGGGGTTCTTCAGATCGATCTCCCGATGGGCCACATTCAGATCCCCGCAGAAGATCACGGGCTTATCCGCCTCCAGGGTCAGCACATAGCGCAGGAAGGCCTCCTCCCACTCCTGCCTGTAGGCGAGTCTGGTGAGCTCCCGCTGGGAGTTCGGCACATAGACGGTGATGAGATAGAAAGCATCATACTCGGCGGTGATGACACGCCCTTCATGGTCGTGCTCCTCTGCGCCGATGCCGTATCGGACGCTCAGGGGTTTCTTCTTTGTAAAAAGCGCCGTCCCGGAGTACCCCTTCTTCTCCGCATAGTTCCAATACTGTTCATAACCGGGAAGGTCCAGTTGGAGCTGTCCCTCCGAAAGCTTGGTCTCCTGCAGACAAAAGACATCCGCGTCCAGTTTTCGGAAGCTCTCCTCAAACCCTTTCCCCATACAGGCCCGAAGACCGTTCACATTCCAGGATATCAGTTTCATGGGTTCTCTCTCCGTTTTTAAAAATATGACTGTCATATATAGCAGGTGTTACATATCGGTATCTTCCGGCGGTCCTGTCATCGCGACATTCCGGTCAGAAGTTTTGTCATGCACGTTTTTTCAAGGTTTTTCGGTTTCTTTTTTCCGACACTGACGTTACTGACGCACCTGCCGCTTATGTCGCAACGCTTGTTATTATTTGTCCAGCTCCTGAATCTTTTTTCCGAATTCAAAAGCCTTTCGGTTCATCTCCAAAAACCGCTCCGGGACGTTCTTCTCCAGGCCTTCCTGCCAGACGCTCTCCCAGTCCTCCGGGAAATAGGTGGACAGCCGTCCCATAAGGGCGATGTTCACCGCTTTGGCGCTGCCGGCCATCCGGGCCGGCAGAAGGAAATCCCAGGCATCCACCTGCGCCCCGGCTGAGCGCATCTTCTCCGGAAGGTCCTCGGGGTAGACGGCGCTGCCGGTGATCACCGGCATGGGCTCCGTCTTCTGGGTATTTACCAGGATCCGCCCTCCCACCTTCAGATAGTCCAGCCATCTGGCGGCCTCCAACTGCTCAAAGGCCACGATGATATCGGCCTCCCCGCGGTCGATGACGGGGGAGTATACCCGCTCTCCGTACCGGACATAGGTTACCACGCTGCCGCCTCTCTGGCTCATGCCGTGGACCTCCGACACCTTCACATCATATCCTTTCTCCATCAGGACCCATCCCAGGAGCTTGCTGGCTAAGAGGGTGCCCTGTCCGCCGACACCGACGATCATGATATTCTTTGTTTCCATCTCATTATCTCCTTCCAGGTGTCCCATTTACAGGACTCCGAACTTGCAGAGCTTCGAACACACCTTACAGCCCACACACAGGGTGGTATCGATCCGCACCTTCCCCTCCGCGACGCTGATGGCCGGGCAGCCGATGCGCATGCAGGATTTGCATCCCACGCACTTTTCGGTTTTTGGCTCGATGGGGGCCTCATGCTTTACCCCCTTGATCATGACACAGGGACGGCGGCTGATGATGATGGAGGGCGCCTGCGCCGTCAGCTCCTCCTTCAGGGCCTCCTCGAAGGCCTCCAGATCGTAGGGGTCCTCCACCCGGACACGTTCAAATCCCACCGCCCGGCAGAGGGCTTCCAGATCCACCTTCCCCGCAGGCTCTCCCCTCAGGTTCTTCCCCGTAGCGGGGTTCTGCTGGTGCCCCGTCATCCCGGTGATGGAGTTGTCCAGGATGATGATGGTAGAATTACTCATGTTATATGCAGAATCGATAACACCCGTGATTCCAGAGTGGATAAAGGTGGAATCCCCGATGACACCGACGCTTCGGCTTTCCCACTCATCTCCGGCGGCCTTTAAAAATCCGTGAAGGCCGGAGCAGGATGCCCCCATGCATACATTGAGATCCATGGCGTTTAAGGGAGCCACCGCTCCCAATGTATAACACCCGATATCTCCATAGACCATGCATCCCAGCTTCTTCAGGATGTAGAACACGCCTCTGTGGGGGCAGCCGGCGCACATCACCGGCGGGCGCATGGGGATCTCCTCCTCCAGCTTCCGGCTCTCCGGAACAGGCAGCCCTGCCGCCTGTCTGATGAGATTCGGAGAGAGCTCCCCGCAGATGGGGAAGAGGGATTTTCCCTCCACGGACAGCCCCAGCTTGCGGCAGTGATCCTCCAGGATGGGATCCAACTCCTCCAGGACGATGAGACGGTCCACCTTCCGGGCAAAGTCCAGGAAAAGCTGCTCCGGCAGCGGATAGCTCATGCCGATCTTCAGGATGCTGGCCATTTCCCCCCAGACCTCTCTGGCGTACTCATAGCAGGTCCCGGAGGTGATGATCCCCAGGGAGGTATCCGTCCCCAGCTCCATGCGGTTTAAGCTGCAGCTCTCCGCCCAGGCGGTCAGATCCCGGGTTCTCTGCTCCACGCGCACATGGGCATCCCGGGAGTTTTTGGTCATCATGACCTTCGCGGGATCCTTTACATAGGGGACCCGCTCCGGCAGCACCCGCTCCGTGGTCTGCGTCACACTCTGGGAATGGGCGACCCGGGTGCAGAGCCGCAGGAGCACCGGCGTATTGTAGTTTTCGGAGATCTCATAGGCCCTGTGGACAAACTCTCTGGCTTCCTCGGAATCCGAGGGCTCTAACATCGGCACCTTGGCTGCTCTTGCGTAATGTCTGGAATCCTGCTCGTTCTGGGAGGAATGCATCCCCGGATCGTCCGCCACGCAGATCACCAGGCCGGCGTTCAGCCCCTGATAGGAGATGGTAAAGAGGGGATCCGCCGCCACATTCAGTCCCACGTGTTTCATGGCGCATGCCGCCCGGACCCCTCCCAGCGTCGCGCCGTGAGCGGCCTCCAGAGCTACCTTCTCATTGGGCGCCCACTCACAGTAGATCTCATCGTATTTGGCAGCCTCCTCCGTGATCTCCGTGCTCGGTGTCCCGGGATAACTGGAGATCACGCTGCAGCCGGCCTCGTAAAGGCCTCTGGCCACCGCCTTGTTGCCCAGCATCAGTTCCTTCATGTCTGCTCCTTCCGTTTACGCTTTCTTGTGAAAAATGCCCGGATCTTTCGGATTCGGGCATTCTTTCGTCAACTTCTGTTTTCTCTGGCCACCAGCTGATCCGCGCCGTGCATCTTGCGGAGTCTGGGCTTTTCGATCTTTCCCGTGGCATTTCTCGGGATCTCCTCGAAGAAGATCTCTCTGGGGCGTTTGTATCTGGGCAGCCCCATGCAGAACTCATCGATCTCCTCCCGGGTGCAGGTCATCCCCTCCTTGATCTCGATGGAAGCGGCCGTGATCTCTCCCAGCCGCTGGTCCGGGATGCCGATGACCGCCACATCCTTGACCTTGTCGAACTTCCGGATGAAGTTCTCGATCTGGACGGGGTAGATGTTCTCCCCGCCGCTGACGATGACATCCTTTTTCCGGTCCACCAGGAAGATGAAACCGTCCTCATCCTCCATGGCCATGTCTCCGGTGTAGAGCCATCCGTCTTTCAGGACCTCCGCCGTGGCCTCGGGATTGTTGTAATAGCAGGTCATCACTCCGGGACCCTTGACGCAGAGCTCTCCCACGTCTCCTTTTCGGACCTCCCGATCGTCCTCTCCCACGATCTTGCATTCCCAGCGGTACCCCGGGATGCCGATAGCACCCACCTTGTGGATGTTTTCCATCCCCAGGTGCACGCAGCCCGGTCCGGTGGATTCAGACAGACCGTAGTTGGTGTCATAGTCATGATCCGGGAAGACTTCCTTCCAGCGCTTAATGAGGGACGGGGGTACCGGCTGGGCGCCGATGTGCATCAGCCGCCAGTCCTTCAGATCATAATCCTCCAGGCGGACCTTGCCGCTCTCGATGGCATCCAGGATGTCCTGGGCCCAGGGCACCAGGAGCCAGACGATGGTGCAATGCTCCGAGGACACCGCAGACAGGATGATCTCCGGCTTGGTCCCCTTTAAGAGCACCGCCTTGCTCCCCGCCACCAGACTGCCCATCCAGTGGAATTTCGCTCCGGTGTGATACAGGGGCGGGATACACAGGAAGGTGTCGTTTCTGCCCGTCCCGTGGTGCTTCTGTTCCATCTGTGCCGCCTGGGTCAGGCTCAGGTGCTTATGCAGGATCGCCTTGGGGAAGCCGGTGGTCCCGGAGGAAAAATAGATCGCTCCGAAGTCGTCATCCGTGATTTCCACATCCGGCGCCTTGCTGGAGTAGTCGGAGACCAGTTCCCGGTAGCTCTCCGCAAATCCGGGGCATCCGTCCCCCACAAAGAGCAGGAGCCTGCCCTTGCTCAGGCGTTCCGCATTGACCTCCAGGCGGCCGATGAACTCCGGCCCGAAGACGATCATGTCCACCTCTGCCAGCTCGGCACAGTAGAGGATCTCCTCCGCGTCGTACCGGAAGTTGAAGGGGACCGCGATGGCACCGGCCTTCAGGACTCCGAAATAGATCGGCAGCCATTCCAGGCAGTTGTACATGATGATGGCGACCTTGTCGCCCTTCCGGATCCCTCTTCCGATGAGAAGATTGGCAAACCGGTTGGCCTTCTCGTCAAAGACCTTCCAGGTGATCTCCCGTCTGTAGGGCTCAAAGCGGGTGGGCTCGATGAGGTCGTACTCCTTCCATGTGATCCGCCGGGTGTCCGGAACATCGGGGTTCAGCTCCACCAGCGCCACCTCGTCCGGGTATTCCCGCGCGTTTCTCACCAGATAATCCGTAACCGGCATATTCCTCCTTTTGGCGCTTTTCCGCGCCGACGCTTTATCTACCTAAAGCGCACAAAGATAATCTATCACAGCGTCTGTCCAAAGTCAATGCAGCGCCGTATCATACAGGGTTTCCGAGAGCATCCCGTTGGTGATCTCCGCCCAGCTGTACTGACTCATGTACTCTCCGCGATAGGCATTGATCCCATCCACATCCCCCTCGAGCCACCGGAAGTAGTCACACTCCATCCGGTTCACGTTCACAGCCATGGCGCCCCGCCTTACCACGATGGTATCTCCGCAGCCGATGTGCCGGAGGGTGCTCTGCAGATCCTGCTTCAGATTCCGGAAGTAGGATTTCTTCCGCTCACCGTCCTCCTCCTCCCAGAGCACGGTGACGATCATATCCACCGTACACAGCGCCCCGTGACGGTCCACCAGATAGGCCAGAAGCTCCTTGGTCTTCCGGTATTTGAAGTTCACCGGGCTGCCCTTGTAAAAGACCTCAAAGTCCCCGAAAGTCCGCACCGTCAGCACATCCGGGGAGGCCGGCTCGATGGGATGCCGCAGATCCTCCAGCTCCGCCCGGAGCTTATCCGGCGTCACGGGCTTCAGGATATAGCCGCTGGCGTGGATCCGCATGGCCACCCCGGTATATTCGCTGTAGCCGGTGACAAAGATGATGTTGACATCCGGAGACAGGAGCTTTAAGGATTTCGCCAGATCCACCCCGTTTTGTCCTCCCATGTTGATATCCAGCAGGGCGATCTCACAGGGATTTTCCTCAAAGGCCTGCCGGGCGGTCACGGGCGAGCGAAAGGGCATCACCCGGGCCTGGGGCATCACCTCCCGGACCACCTCGCACAGACCGCTCAGGGCGATCTCTTCATCCTCCACCACCAGAACACCGGGGCCGTTTTTTCCTTCCATATGCATTCCACTCCCTTTCCGTCATCCCAAAGCTGTCACCTGACGTCCCGCCGCGCTTGCATGCGGGAGCAAAACTCTATACAATCAAAGCAAAAGAAACCTGCCATCAAAGGAGGCCATTATGAAGGAACAGCTGTACACCATTCCCTTAAACGACGCCGTCGCGGCAAACGACGAATGCCCTTTCTGCTATATCGAACGCTCCCTGGAGCAGGATCTTCTGGACTTCTGTCTCGGCTCCGGCTCCTCCTATATGGAATCGGACATCCGGGATCTCACGGACCGGGCCGGCTTCTGCAGACGGCATTTCAAAGCCATGTTCGACTACGGCAACACCCTGGGCAACGGCTGGATCCTGAAGACCCACTCCCGCCGGATGATCGAAGCCTTTTCCAAAGAGGCGGAGAAGATGCGCCCCGGTAAAAAGGGCCTTCGCATCTTTGCCAAAAAGGATGCGGACTCCGCCAACTCCCTCACAGCCTGGATCCGGGAGCGGGAATCCTCCTGCTATATCTGCGAGGAGTATGAGAAGACCTACGAGCGGTATCTGGCCACCTTTTTCTACCTCTGGAAGGGGGATGACGCCTTTCGGGAAAAGATCCGCTCCGGCAAGGGGTTCTGCCTCCCCCATCTGGCCGATCTGTGCGACGGCGCGGATGCGGAGCTCTCCGGCAGCGATCTGGAGGAGTTCTATGAGACCGTGCTCCCCCTGACCAAAGACAATCTGGTGCGGGTCCACGAGGACATCGCCTGGCTCATAGAGAAATTCGACTACCGGAACAAGGACGCGGACTGGAAAAACTCCAGAGACGCCATCCAGCGCTGCATGCAGAAGCTAAAGGGGGGATACCCCGCCGACGCTCCCTACAGACAGAGCAAGTAATTCCAGGTAGATCACGGACTCCTTCCGGAACAGGCCTGCATCAAAGATCTCCCCTGCGGGTGCGCCCTGGGCGTGCCCGCTTTTTTCGCCCGTCTCCAGCATCTCCATGATCAGGCCCCGGCAGCCGGTCTTTAAGATCCGAAGGAGCCGCTCGCTCCCGATGCGTCTGGGGATGCTGGAAAAATCCATCGCCTTCCGGATCTGTGTGCAAAAGGCCCCGCAGCGCTCCCGGTATTCCTGCGCTCCCTCCGGGAGCTCTCCCGGTACATCCGCCTCCAGCCGAAAGACAAACAGCCCCGCATAAGGGTAGTGCCGCATGATCTCACAAAGCCCCGTCTGCACCTGCTCCATCACGGTAAAAGGATCCGCCGGTCTGTGCGGGATGCGGCTGCCCACCTCCATCTCCAGATAGCGGTACAGGACACCGCACAGAAACAGATACGCCCCCTGCTTGGTCTCGAAATAATGGAACAGGAGTCCCTTGCTGATGCCGGCCTCACGGGCCAGCTCCTCACAGGACGCATCCGCATATCCCTTGCGTGCAAACACTTTCACAAAGCCGGAGATCATCCGGTCCTGTTTTTCCTTCCTCAGATCGAAAAACTTTTCGTTCATGGCATTTGTACTTTCTTTTTCCGATAAATTGTATTAAAATATGGTTTGCGACGTTTTCAGAAAAACGCTATCCACGGAAAGGAGCAGGCAATGGCTAAGAAATTCGGCAAATTCCTCGTTTTCACCGCTGTGGCTGCGGCAGCTGCTGCAGGTGCGGCCTATTGTTACTATCAGAAAAAGGACAAGGAGTCCATCGCATTAGACGATGAGGACGACGATGATTTCAGCCTCGAGTCCGAGCGCAGCTATACCTCTCTCTCCCAGGACGATCCCGAAGACGATGACACCGTGGCGGAAGGATTTCGCAGCCTCTCCGAAACCGTAAAGGCAGCCGCAAAGGATGCGGAAGAAGAGGTGGAGGAGTTCTTCGACGACGAGGACGATGCCGCAGGCTCTTCCGAGGAGATCAAATAGGGGATCGGAAGACTCCTGATCCGGAAAACAATAGTAAAACGGGACGGTGCAGAAAGCTCCGTCCCATTTTTTTATTTTTTCGCTTCCATCAGAAGATCCTTCAGGTCTCTGGCTCTGTCCTTGAGTCTGGCCGGCGCGGAGGGGGATGTCAGGATCCCGGAGATCATCCGGGAACACACCGGATAGTCCTCCAGGTGGAATGCCAGCTCCGCGATGAGAAAGTCCACGGTGGGTTCATCCATCCCGGCCACCGGGAAGGTCTCGCTCTGTCTGGCTTCCAGAAAGCCCGTGTAGGCGTTTTGCAGGTATTCTTCCTCCTGCCGCCGCAGGGCTGCCGCCTTGTCGTTTTCTCCCTTTTCCGTCAGATCCTCCGCATAGCCCCGCATGACCCAGGCCGTCTTCAGGCACACATAGGCCTTTTCGCTGGCCTTTCCGCGCTTGACCACGCTGCAGGCCAGGGCCAGCTTGTAGCGCTCTAAGGCCTCCTCATAGGAATAGATCTCATCATAGTATTTGCCCAGCACCACATTCTCGCTGATGTTTTCCCGGATGAGCTTCGCCTGTGCGGAGAGGATGTTGGGGAAAAACCGGGCGATGGCCGCATAGCCGCAGTGAGGGCACAGCAGCACATCGTATTTTTCCGCGGCGATGCCCTCGTAGCGGGGACGCAGATCAAAGTCCATCCCCTTGAGCTTCGCCTTTCCGGTCTTCATCACCTTTGCGGTGAAGTTTCGGGAACAGACCGGGCAGCTGAAATTCCGCTCATAGATCAGGTCCTGCTCCTCCACCTTAGGAGGCTCTGCCTTTGCCCCCGCACCGCCGGATTTGGAATCCTTTTTTTCAAAAATGCTGGCGTTCTCCAGACTTCCCAGACCCAGGCTCTCCAGCCCGGACAGCAATCCTGCCATGGTACCCCTCCTGTTTTTCTTACTCCGTTTTCGGAAGAACGAACGAGCTCTTCAAAGAGACGATCCGGTTAAACACCGGCGCTCCCTCGGCACTGTCCTTGCAGTCCACCACGAAGAATCCCTGTCTCACAAACTGATACCGGTCAAAGGCCTTCCCCTCCCCAAGGGCGCGCTCCAGCTTTGCGTCGTTCATCTCCTTCAGGGATTCGGGGTTCAGGTTCAGACTGCCGTCCTCGTTGTAGACCCCCTTCTCCTCATCGATGAGATTCTCGTAGAGGCGGACCTTTGCGGTGACGGCTGTGGCCGCATCCACCCAGTGGATGGTCCCCTTCACCTTCCGGCCGTCCGGGGCATTGCCGCCCTTTGTCTCGGGATCGTAGGTGCAGTGCACCACGGTGATCCGGCCCTCCGCATCCTTTTCAAAGGAGGTGGCGGTGACGAAATAGGCATTCATCAGCCGGACTTCATTGCCGGGGAAGAGACGGAAATACTTCTTCGGGGGCTCCTCCATGAAGTCCTCTCTCTCGATGTAGAGCTCTCTTCCGAAGGAGACCTTCCGGGTTCCCAGGGATTCGTTTTCCTGATTATTGGGGATCTCAAACTCCTCCGTCTGTCCCTCCGGATAGTTGTCGATCACCAGTTTGATGGGATCCAGCACCGCCATCATCCGGGAGCATTTGGGCTTTAAGTCCTCGCGGATCCAGTACTCCAGAGCCGCATAGTCCGCGGAAGCGTTGGCCTTGGAGATGCCGCTGATCTCCACGAACATCTTGATGGACTCCGGTGTGAAGCCTCTGCGCCGCAGGGCGGCGATGGTCACCAGTCTGGGATCGTCCCAGCCGTCCACGATGCCTTCCTCCACCAGGCGCTTGATATAGCGCTTTCCGGTGACCACATTCGTCAGATACATCTTGGCGAACTCGATCTGGCGCGGCGGATTCGGGAACTCCGCTTCCCGCACCACCCAGTCATAGAGCGGTCTGTGGTCCTCAAACTCCAGGGTGCACAGGGAGTGGGTGATGCCTTCGATGGCATCCTCGATGGGATGGGCGAAATCATACATGGGATAGATGCACCAGGTATCCCCGGTATTGTGATGGGTCATATGCGCCACCCGATAGATCACGGGATCCCGCATGTTGATGTTGGGGGAAGCCATGTCGATGCGGGCACGCAGGACCTTGGAGCCGTCCTCGTATTTCCCCGCCTTCATTTCCTCAAAGAGCCGCAGATTTTCCTCAATGCTGCGGGCTCTGCCGGGATCTTCCCGGCCGGGCTCCTCAAAGGAGCCGCGATACTCCCGGATCTCATCCGCGGAAAGGTCGGAGACATAGGCCTTGCCTTTCCGGATGAGCTTTAACGCCACCTCGTACATCTGGCCGAAGTAATCGGAGGCGAAGAACAGTCTGTCCTCCCAGTCCGCTCCCAGCCAGCGCACATCCGCTTCGATGGACTCCACGAACTCCGTCTTTTCCTTTGTGGGGTTGGTATCGTCAAAGCGCAGATTGAACTTCCCGCCGTACTCCTGCGCCATGCCGTAGTTGAGCAGGATGCTCTTGGCATGTCCGATGTGGAGATAGCCGTTGGGCTCGGGAGGGAAGCGAGTCTGGACATGATCGTAGACCCCCTCCGCCAGATCCTTGTCGATCTCTCTTTCAATAAAATGTCTGGATACCTTTTCTTCTTCGCTCATTTCTTCTGACCTCTCACCGCTGTTTGCGGGTCCTTTTTAGTGATGGAACAGGCGGATGCCGGTAAAGCACATGACCATTCCGTATTTGTCGCAGCATTCGATGACGGCATCATCCCGCACGGAACCGCCGGGCTGGGCGATGTAGCGGACGCCGCTCTTTCTGGCCCGCTCGATATTGTCCGAGAAGGGGAAGAACGC
>JAFYFY010000119.1 GCA_017543485.1 Lachnospiraceae bacterium
GGAAAGCACCTGTCCATCCGCATCGACAATGCGGCTCATGTGGGATCCGGGGTAAAGAGCATCACCTTGAACGGCGAGACCCTGGAAGGAAAAGAGATTCCTGCGGACCGGATGAAGGAACAGAACGAAGTCATCGTCACTCTCGGATAATAGCCAAGCGCGGAGCGCTCGCCTTGCCAAGCGCTCCGCGCATGCCTCGCCAGGCGCTCCGCGCTTGCCTTGCAAAAAAGGCCCGGGACCTTAAGTCCCGGGTCTTTTGTATTCGTTTACGATCACCAGACTGGCGCAGTTCACGTCGTTTAACAGGTCGTACATTTTGCCGCTCCGAAGGCCGATGACCTTGGGCCGCATGGCATTTACCGTATTTTCCACCACCTTGGCAGGCTCTCCGTTGGAGAGGGTCACCAGGGAGTCCACGGAGTAGAGGATCACGCTCCGCAGGAAGCTGTGCAGGGCATCCATCTCCAGCTCTCCCGTCATGGACATGATCATCTCCAGGGCCTCACACTTGGGGAAGGCGCTTTTGTACGGCCGCTCCGTCACCAGAGCATCGTACACATCCGCCACGGCGATGATCCGGGCGTATTTGTGGATCTGTTCCGCGGGACTTCCCAGGGGATATCCCCGGCCGTTCATCTTTTCATGATGCTGCAGGACCCCCTTCAGGATCCCGTCGCTGAAGGTTCCTCTCTCTTTCAGGAGCTTAAATCCGAAGAGGGAGTGCTGCTTCATCAGGGCGAATTCCTCATCCGTCAGCCTTCCGGGCTTGTTCAGGACCTCCAGGGGAATCTGGGATTTGCCCAGGTCATGCAGCAGTCCTGCCGTGGCCAGCTCCCGCAGCTCCTCCCTGGACAGGCCGTAGTTCTGACCGATGATCATGGCCATGGTGGCCACATCCACGCTGTGCTTGAAGGTGTACTCATCGCTGCACTTAATGAGGTTTAAATCCACGGCCACGGCGTTGCTTTTGGTGATGGTATCCACCAGCTCACCGGCGATGTTGGTGGCCGCGTCCGCGAAGCCGTCGGCATGGGCATTGTTGAAGAGGTACTGGATCCCCTCTCCCACGCGCTTCACCACTTCCGTGTTGAACTGGACCTTGGCCCGGTCCTCCACACGGCTCTTCTGGATCAGCTCCCTGGTAAAGGCGGGCAGGGCTGCCTCGATCTCTTCCAGATCATCCGGCTCTCCCTCACTGACATAGATCCCGCCGATATTCTTGCGCAGATATTCGATTTGAAAGTCGTCCAGATAGGCTCCCTTGGCGATCAGCTCCCGGCCGGAAGAATCGATGATGGCCTGATCGATCCGCATGCCGCTCTCCAGGGTTCTGGTACTGACAAATTTCCGTTTGACTGCCAAAACTTACATCCTCTTATCGAAAAGATCCCCGGTCGGCATCATCCGCCCCGGATCAGTCTTCCCGGTAGGTTTCATAAACTTCAAAAAACGCAGAGGTGGTCACCTCCGGGTCATGGATCAGCTCCACGTTCTCCCACAGATCCTCGTTCAGGTTCCGTACCAGCTGCTCCACGTATGCATTGTACTGCTCTTCGAAGGTATCCCTTCGCTGTTTCTCGATGATGTTCTTCTTGTTCTCGTCCGTCTCCTCCCGGTCCAGGGTGCTGAGGCATTTGAGGAGATAATATCCCACATCGGTCTTTAGGATCTCGCTGATCTGACCGGTCTCCAGGGAAAAGGCCGCCTCCTCGATCACCGGATCCATCTCCCCCTTCCCGAAGGAAAAGGTGTAACCGCTGTCCTCATCGCTGTATTTGTTTGCCAGAGATTCAAAGCTCTGCTCTCCGGAAAGTGCCGCCTCCCGGACCTGGGTGATCCGCTCATAGGCTGCCGCCACGGCTTCGTTTGCATAGGGGACCACTTCCCCGGTCTCGGTGCGCACCGCGGTCCGCACGAAGATCATCTGCACCTTCACGGACCGTGCTTCATCGTCGCTGATCTCCGGATTGATCTCGCTGATCATGGTCTCGTAGGCCTTGTCCGCCAGGATCATCTCCCCGTACATCTTTTCCAGGAGCTCCCGGGTGATGCCCAGAGCCGCCACCTCTTTCTCCGTCAGAGAGGCATAATATTCCTTTGCCGCCCCCGCTGCCAGCTTCTCCTCTCCCTCGGAGAGGGTGATCCCCGCATCCCGGGCCATGAGATACATGGTCTTGATCTGGGCGATCTGGGCCAGCACCATCTCTTTGATGTTTTCCTCCAGGGTCATCCCGTCAAAGGAGGCCTCCCAGATCCGGGTGCCGTAGACCTGTTCGTACTCGTTCTGAATATTGGTGAGATAGATCATGACCTCCGGGAGGGTGCAGAGTTCATCCCCTACGAGGAACACATCCTCTTTGCCGAAGCCGGAGGTCAGGACCACTTTCGCTCCGTCCTCCCCACAGCCGGACAGCAGGCAGATGCACAGTGCCACGGCCAGGAGGACGGACAGTCTTTGATGCAGTTTGGTCATATGCTTCTTATCTTACTCGATGACGTGGATCCATCCTTCCGGTGCCTCGATGCGGCCCATCTGAATCCCGGTGAGGGTATCGTACAGCTTCCTGGTGATCTCGCCCATCTCGGTCATGCCGCTGGGGAAGCAGATCTCCTTGCCATGGTCCACGATCTTGCCCACAGGGGAGATGACCGCCGCGGTTCCGCAAAGTCCGCACTCTGCGAAATCCTTCACCTCTTCCAGGGTGATCTCCCGCTCTTCGGTCTCCAGTCCCAGATACTCCTTTGCCACATAGATGAGGCTCCGTCTCGTGATGGAGGGCAGGATGCTGCCGGACTTGGGGGTGACCACCTTGCCGTCCTTCGTCACGAAGAGGAAGTTGGCACCGCCGGTCTCCTCCACCTTGGTCCGTGTGCCGGAGTCCAGATACATGTTCTCATCGAAGCCGTTGTGGTGGGCCGTGACGATGGCATGCAGGCTCATGGCGTAGTTCAGGCCGGCCTTGATGTGTCCGGTTCCGTGGGGCGCCGCACGGTCAAAATCGCTGACGCAGATGGTCAGAGGCTTCACACCGCCCTTAAAGTAAGGACCCACGGGGGTGGTGAGGACGCGGAACTGATACTCGTCGGCGGGCTTGACGCCGATGACGGGATTGCTGCCGAACATGTAGGGACGCACATAGAGGGTGGCGCCGCTTCCGTAGGGGGGTACCCATGCCGCATTGGCCTTTACGGTCTTCGTCACCGCATCCACAAATCTGCCCTCGGGCAGGGTGGGCATCTCCAGACGCGCCGCGGAATCGTTCATCCGGGATGCGTTGAGATCCGGGCGGAAGGTGACGATCTGTCCCTTCTCGGTGGTGTAGGCCTTCAGGCCCTCAAAAACCGTCTGGGCATACTGCAGAACACCGGCGCACTCATTTAAGACCACCTTGTCGTCCTCGGTGATGACGCCCTCGTCCCACTTGCCGTCCGCATAGTTCGACACGTAGCGGTAGTCGGTCTTCACATAACCGAATCCCAGATTTGCCCAGTCAATGTTTTTCTTTTCCATGGAAATCGCCCCTTTTTCCCGGTCCGTCCTGCAGACCGAATATTTTCAATATCAAACAGGTATTTTATCACAAAATGCCGCTCGCGTCCATCAGTCGGGAGACGTCCTTCGGTAGGTCACGTAGTGGTAGCACAGGTCAAAGCAGGTGAGCTCGTCGCTCTCCTCCACCTTCTCCCAGGCATCCGACGCATCCAGATTCGGAAAATAGGCATCCGCCTGGTAGCGATAGTCGATGCAGGTCACCAGCGCGGTGTCGCAGTGGGGCAGGAAGGCCCGGTAGATGCTCTCTCCTCCCACCACAAAGACCCGGTCCTGGGGAAGATCCTTTACCATCTCCAGCACCTCTTCCACGCTGTGGGCCATCCGGGCGCCCCGCACCGTGAAATTGATGTCCCGGCTCAGGACGATATTGTCCCGCAGCTCCAGGGGCTGTCCCTGTGGGAGGGTCATGAGGGTCTTGCGTCCGAAGATCACGGTCCCCCCTTCCGTCAGCTGTCGAAACCGCTTATGGTCCGCGGGGATCCGCACCAGGAGCTCCCCGTTTCTGCCGATCGCCCAGTTTTTGTCCGCAGCCACCAAAAGGATCATCTTATCCCTCCTCTTTCTTCGGCCTCCGGCCACAGCTCTTTTTCTCCGTACAGTACCCCGTCACTTCGCATTTCGGGAGGAAGTAATGGTCCACCAGGTATCCCCACTCCTCGGAGTAGGCCTTCAGGGCACCGCACAGATCCCGCATCAGCTCCCGGTACTCCCAGTAGGCTCTGGTACACATCCGCTGATGGCTCATCTCGATGAGGTTCCGGACATTTCGCTTGTCCACGATCTTGGTCTCCATCCCCAGCGGAAGCAGCAGCGCCGCATCCTCCCGGGGGATGCCGTATTCCTGCTCCAGCTTTGCGCAGCTCTCCGCGATGGCCTTCATGGTCTCCCGGTAGAGCGCCTCCGCCTCCGGGTTTGCCTGCAGGGTATGGGGGGTGATGTAGGAAAAGTCCTCATACCGGATGTAGCGGGTGCTGGCCTGCAATCTGGTGGGTGCCCCGCCGATGTGGGTGTACCACTCCCGGATCACCCGGGCGGAATATCCGTCCAGGATCATCTCCACATTCACATATTCCATCACGCGGTGATGGCCGGAGATGATGCAGTCCAGACCGCGTTTGTAGTTCTTAGCCCCGTCGGTGATATCGGCGCCCCAGCACACTCCTGCGCGCTGCCCCATCAGGGTGATGGGATTTCGCGTCGTTTCCTCGAGGATGATGACCTGACCCATGTTTTTGTTTGCTCCTTATTTTCTCGTATCGTACTTGTCGCAGAGGGATGTGACCTGATCGGCAAAGCGTCCCAGTTCCTTGTTGGACATCCCGTCGGAATTTTTGATGATGGCCAGGAGCCGCTCTCCCGCAGCCAGCAGACGGGCAAAGACACCGCTGGCCGGACGGACCGCCTTCTTCTTGACGGGGATGGGCACTGCCTCGTAGGTGAAGCGGTTGGCTGCCAGATCGAACTCGCTGCCGCTGTAGGGCGCCACTGCCCGCTGTCCGTGCTCCACCTTCAGGGTCTCTGCAAAGGCTGTGGCGACACTGTCCTCTCCGTGGACGATAAAGACCTTCTTGGGCTTTTCCGTAAAGGCGCTGATCCAGTCGATGAGACCGTCCCTGTCCGCGTGTCCGGAGAGGCCCCGGAGCTGACGGATCTGGGCCCGGACCTCGATCTCTTCGCCGAAGAGCTTCACGGTCCTGGCTCCCTCCACGATGGCCCGTCCCAGGGTGCCGTTGGCCTGGAAGCCCACAAAGAGGATGGTGCACTCCGGTCTCCAGAGGTTGTGCTTTAAATGATGCCGGATCCGGCCCGCTTCACACATGCCGGATGCGGAGATGATGACCTTTGGCGTCTCGATAAAGTTGATGCTCTTGGATTCCTCGCTGGTGATGGAGAGCTTCAGCCCCGCAAAGGAGATGGGATTGATGTTGTTTCGCACCAGCTCCAGCGCTTCCCCGTCAAAGCACTCCATCCGGTTCTCGTTGAAGATCTGGGTGGCCTCCACGGCCAGGGGACTGTCCACGTACACCGGGAAGTTCTCATGCCCCTGCACCATCTTTCCCACCCGGATCTTTCGCAGGAAGTACAGGAGCTCCTGGGTGCGCCCCACCGCAAAGGAGGGGATCACCACATTTCCGCCCCGGTCAAAGGTCTCCTGCAGGATCTGCGCCAGTTCCTCGGCAAAATCCCCCTTGGGAGGCTCGTGCAGCCGGTCGCCGTAGGTGGATTCCATCACCACGTAATCCGCCTCGGTGGTGGGGATGGGATCCCGCAGAAGGGGCTGGAGCTTGTTTCCGATATCCCCGGAAAAGACGATCTTTTTGGAGTTCCCTTCCTCGGTGATCCAGACCTCGATGCTGGCGGATCCCAGGATATGTCCCACATCGGTAAAGCGGATCCGGATGCCGTCGCAGACCTCCA
>JAFYFY010000120.1 GCA_017543485.1 Lachnospiraceae bacterium
ACAAAACCCTCTTCGGATATATGGGTAAGCTCTGCTACGGCCAGAATATGAGCGCCCTGTCCGGAAACTGCATGATGATCCGGCGCAGCCTCTGGCAGCAGCTGGGAGGCTTAAGCTGCGGGTATCACAGAGAGCTGGCCTGCGCAGATCTGTGCCTGCGGGCGCTGGAAGCGGGGTATCTGAATGTCTTTACCCCCTTTGCCGAAGGCGTGAATGCGGTGTCTGCCCTGTCCGGATATGACTGCTCCGGCCCGGTGCCCTTTGCCCGGAGGGCGGAGAGCCGCGCTTTCCGGCAGCGATGGAAGGCGTTTCTGGAAAAGGGTGACCCTTACTTTAACCCCAACATGTCCTTAAAGAGCCCCGATTTTGCATTTCGGAAAAAGGAGCGCATATGAGTGGCAACAGGATCAACAGCAAACCGAACCCCATCCCCAGAGCCGCTTCGTATGTGATCCTCGACGCTGCCGCGGAGCCCGCCAAAAACCGGAAGGGTCTGAGGCGCCTGAAAGGAACTTTCCTCTGGAAACTGACGCTGCCCGCAAGGCGTCTGGTCCGGTTTTCGCAGCGCACCCTGCGGCGGATCCGGAATCTGGGGAGCTTTCGGGGGTTTTATGTCAAAGCCAGAGGAAAGATGCTGGAGCGCCGAAAACGCCTGGATTTCGGTACCAGGTCCTACCCGGACGCCGCCCGCAGAAAAGCGGAGGAAAATACGGTCTTTCCCCAAAAGGTGCTGTTCAGCATTCTGGTGCCCCTCTACAACACCCCCGACATCTTCCTGCGGGAGATGATCGATTCCGTACAGGCCCAGACCTATGCAGGCTGGGAGCTTTGCCTGGCGGACGGGTCGGATGAAAAGCACCGGAGCGTGGAGGCCATCGTCCGTTCCTATATGAAACGCGATCCCCGGATCCGCTATGAACGGCTGGAAAAGAACCTGGGGATCTCCGGAAATACCAATCACTGCTACCGGATGTCCAGAGGAGACTATCTGGCGCTCTTTGACCATGACGATGTGCTGCATCCCTCCGTTCTCTTCGAATACATGAAGCGGATCTGTGAGGAGGATGCGGATTATCTCTACTGCGACGAGGCCACCTTTGAGGGCCCCAGCGTCAACCGGATGATCACCCTGCATTTTAAGCCGGATTATGCACCGGACAATCTGCGGGCCAACAATTACATCTGCCACTTCAGCGCCTTTTCCAGAAAGCTGCTGGAGTCCGATCCTCTCTTCCAAAAGGAGGGAGAGCTCTTTCGGACCCGGATGGACGGAAGCCAGGACCATGACATGATCCTGCGGCTCACCTCCCGGGCGGAGCATGTGGTCCATGTGCCAAAGCTCCTGTACTACTGGCGTTCCCACAAGGGGAGCGTGGCCTCGGACATCAGCGCCAAGAGCTATGCCATCGAGGCGGCCAGAAGGGCGGTGGCGGACCATCTGGAAAGCTGCGGGTTTCGAAACTTTACCATTGAATCCACCAGAGCCTTTGAGACCATCTTCCGGATCCGCTATGAGATCCAGGGGAACCCTCTGGTGTCCATCCTTATCCCGAACCGGGATCATGAGGAGGATCTGCGGCGGTGCATCGGTTCCATCCTGGAAAAGAGCACCTACCGGAATTTCGAGATCCTGATCCTGGAAAACGGAAGCACCCGGGAGGGGATCCTCTCGTATTACCGGGAGCTGGAGCGCCTCGGCGGGGAAGGGGGACCGAAGATCCGGATCCTGACCTACGAAAGGGAGTTTAACTATTCCGCCGTGAACAATTTCGGCGCGGCGCAGGCGAAGGGCGCCTATCTGATCCTCCTGAACAACGACACCGAAGTCGCCTCCCCCGGCTGGATCGAAGAGCTTCTCATGTATGCCCAGCGGCCGGATGTGGGGGCTGTGGGGGCCAAGCTCTACTATCCCGACAAGACCATCCAGCATGCGGGGATCGTTCTGGGGCTGGGAGCACACCGCACGGCAGGGCATGTCTTCTATGGCTTCGAGGGGCGGAACCTGGGATATATGGGGAAGCTCTGGTATCAGCAGAATGTCTCCGCAGTGACGGGAGCCTGCCTGATGGTGCGAAAGGAGGTCTATGACCGGGTATCCGGTCTGGATGAGGGCTTCCGCATCGCCCTGAACGATGTGGACTTTTGTCTGCGGCTGCGGGAGCTGGGGCTTTTGAACGTCTGGAACCCCTACTGCGAGCTCTTTCACTATGAATCCGCCTCCCGGGGCTCCGATGTGGACCGTGCGGACAGCGCCCGGGCGAAGCGCTACAAGGCGGAGTGTGCGCGGTTTCGCGAAAGATGGGGGGAGGTCCTGAAGGCGGGAGACCCCTATTACAACCCGAACCTGACGCTGGACCGGGCAGACTGCACATTGAAGTACCGCTGAAAAGATGTTAAGATACTGTCATTAAGGACAAGGGGGGCATGAAAGACATGAGTGCACAGGTTATCTTTTGGCTTGCAGTCCTGATCGTCATGATCGTGGCGGAGATCATCACCATGGGTCTGACCACCATCTGGTTTGCCGGAGGCGCCCTGGTGGCGGCACTTCTGGCCTGCGTTTTACCGAATCCCTTCTGGCTGCAGTTGGTGGTGTTTGCGGTGGTCAGTCTGGTGCTGCTGGCTCTCACCAGACCGCTTGCCATGAAGCATTTCAATAAGGAGCGTCTCCTGACCAACGCGGAAAGCCTGGTGGGGCAGCGCTGTGTGGTCACCAGCGAGATCGACAACCTGCGGGGCATCGGGCAGGTCACCGTCAAAGGACAGGAATGGACGGCCCGGACCGAGGAGGACGGGCGGGTGATCCCTGCGGGGACCATCGTCAAGATCCTGGCCATCAACGGGGTCAAGCTCATCGTGGCCATCGACGAGAGCATGGAGGATGCCGTTCCCGTGATCCGCTCCGAGGCAAACCTGGATCCCCGGGTGATCGAAGAGCAGGAGGAAGAGGGAGACAGCCTCGGTTCCATGAAGTTCTGACAGATGTGAAAGGAAGCGTCGCCGGAGGGTGACGTCCCCATAGAGCGAAAAGGAGGAAAAAACTATGCCGTTTATTGCCGCACTGATCGTGATCGTACTGGTCGTATTCGTATCCTGCATCAAGATCGTTCCCCAGGCCCAGGCCTTTGTCATCGAGCGTCTCGGAGCCTACCAGGGGACCTGGTCCGTGGGTTTCCATGTGAAGGCCCCCGTCATCGACAAGGTGGCCAGAAGAGTGAACTTAAAGGAGCAGGTGGCGGATTTCCCGCCCCAGCCCGTCATCACCAAGGATAACGTTACCATGCGGATCGACACCGTGGTCTTCTATCAGATCACCGATCCCAAGCTTTTTACCTACGGCGTTGAGAATCCCATGATGGCCATCGAGAACCTGACGGCCACCACCCTTCGTAACATCATCGGCGACCTGGAGCTGGACGAGACCCTCACCAGCCGCGAGACCATCAACACCCAGATGCGGTCCAGCCTGGATCTGGCTACGGATCCCTGGGGCATCAAGGTGAACCGGGTGGAGCTGAAGAACATCATCCCTCCCGCAGAGATCCAGAATGCCATGGAGAAGCAGATGAAGGCGGAGCGTGAGCGCCGTGAGGCCGTCACCAGAGCAGAGGGAGACAAGAAGGCACGGATCCTGGAGGCGGAAGGTGCAAAGGAGTCCGAGATCCTGAACGCGGAAGCCGAGAAGCAGGCCCTGGTGCTGCACGCAGAGGCCCACAAGGAAAAGATGATCCTGGAAGCCGAGGGTCAGGCGGAAGCCATCCTGAAGGTGAACCAGGCAAAGGCAGAGGGACTCCGGATGCTGCGTGAGGCCGGAGCGGATGAGACCGTTCTTCGCCTGAAGAGCCTTGAGGCATTTGAGAAGGTTGCGGACGGCCAGGCCACCACTATCCTCCTGCCCGCGGAGCTGGGCGGCATCGCCAGCATCGGCACCGCCATCGCGGAGGGGACCAAGGCGGTTCGGGAGGCCAAACCCGGCGTCCACAAGCCCACCGAATTCGACGATAACCACACCGGTTTCGAACACTGACTGACACAATCTGAGGCTCCCCCAAGCGGGGAGCCTTCCAGGTAGAGGGGAGAAAAAATGGTCGACCTGCAAGGAAAGGATTTTCTGAAGCTTCTGGATTTTGGCCGGGAGGAGATCGAGGCGTTCCTGACCCGGGCTGCGGAGTTAAAGGAAAAGAAGAAACAGGGGATCCCCGTGGATCATCACCGGGGAAAGAACGTGGCACTGATCTTTGAAAAAACCAGCACCCGTACCCGGTGCTCCTTTGAAGTGGCAGCCCACGATCTGGGGATGGGCACCACCTATCTGGATCCCGCGGGCTCCCAGATCGGAAAGAAGGAGTCCATCGCGGATACCGCCAGAGTGCTGGCCGGCATGTTTGACGGTATCGAATACCGCGGATTCGAGCAGTCCATCGTGGAGGAGCTGGCCTACTATTCCAAGGTGCCGGTGTGGAACGGCCTGACCAACGAGTTCCATCCCACCCAGATGCTGGCGGATCTTCTGACCATCCGGGAGCATTTCGGCTATACGGAAGGGATCCGGCTGAGCTATCTGGGGGATGCCCGTTACAACACCGGGAATTCTCTGATGGTGGCCTGCGCGAAGATGGGGATGCATTTTACGGCCTGTGCGCCGAAGAAGTACTGGCCGGCGGAGGAGCTGGTGCACATCTGCGAGGAACTGGCAGAGGCAAGCGGCGGCAGCATCCGGCTGACGGAGGATGTGATGGAAGGCACCAAGGGTGCGGATGTGGTCTGCACCGATGTCTGGGTGTCCATGGGAGAGCCGGACGAGATCTGGCAAGAGCGCATCACGGATCTGTCTCCCTACCAGGTAAACCGGGCCGTGATGGAAAACGCCGGGCCTCAGGCCATCTTTATGCACTGCCTGCCGGCATTCCATGACCTGGGGACCAAGATCGGAGAAAAGATCTCCGAGAAGTACGGGATCTCCGAGATGGAAGTGACGGATGAGGTGTTTGAATCGCCCCAGTCCCTGGTCTTCGTGGAAGCGGAGAACCGGATGCACACCATCAAGGCGGTGATGGATCTGACCCTGGGAGGGTGACCGGAAGGGATGAAATCTGAAATCTTACAACTGCTGAGGGAAGCTGCTCGTTCGGGCAGCTTTCTTTCGGGACAGGAGCTCTGCACCCGCTTTTCGGTGTCGCGGACGGCGGTGTGGAAGGCCATGGAACAGCTAAAGGCTGAGGGCTACGAGATCGAAGCGGTGCGAAACCGCGGGTACCGGTTAAAGGCCGAGCCGGAGGATGTCTACAGCGCGGCGGGGATCAGGAGCCTTTTGGAGACGCAGACCATCGCCGGATCCCTGCAGTTTGCGGCGCAGATCGGATCCACCAACGAGGCTGCGGCGCAGGCGGCCCGGGAAGGGGCGCCGGAAGGGTATCTGGTGGCGGCGGACCGGCAGACCGCAGGCCGGGGCAGACGGGGAAGGACCTGGATCAGCCCGGCGGGATGCAATGTATACTTTTCCGTGATGCTCCGCCCGCAGATCCGTCCCGACAGGGCGCCCATGATGACCCTCCTCATGGCGCAGGCCGTCTGTGAGGCCATGGAGGAGCTTTGCCCGGCATCCGCGCCGGAGTCCGTGCGGCCCCTGATCAAATGGCCCAATGATATCGTGATAGACGGCCGGAAGGTCTGCGGCATGCTGACGGAGATGAGCGCGGAGATGGGAGATGTCCGGTATGTGGTCATCGGCGTAGGGATCAATGTGAAGCGCCAGGAATTTGCACCGGAGCTGGAGGGACACGCCGTCAGTCTCGAGGAGGCCTGGGGGATCGGTGTTTCCCGGTCGGCCCTCACCGCGGCGGTATGTAACCGCTTTGAGCCTTTGTATCAGCGTTTTTTGCGGGAGCAGGATCTGGGGTTTCTTCGGAGGCCCTATCTGAAGCGCCTCGTCAATGCCGGCCGGCAGGTCCGGGTGCTGGATCCCGCAGGGGAGTACGACGGGATCGCCCGGGGGATCAATGAGACGGGAGAGCTTCTGGTGGAACTGCCGGACGGAACTGTCCGGGAGGTCTATGCAGGAGAGGTCTCCGTGAGAGGGATATATGGATATACAGAGTGAAAAGGTGCTCTGCGGCGCCAGCGCATACGAAAAAAAGTATTATTTCAATGAAGAATTTAAGTCCCTCCCCCAGTCCATCCAGGAGGAGCTGCATGTGATCTGCGTCCTCTTTACCGAGGAGGTGGGAGGCGTCTTTACCATCGGCTTTGACGAGGAGGGGGGCGTCCTGTTGGAGACCCGGGCCGAGGAGGATGACATTTACTATGACGAGGTCAGCTCGGGGCTTTTGGTGGGAGAGATCCGGCGCAGCCGGGCGGAGCTTCTGGAATCCTTAAGCCTGTATTACCGGGTGGCCTTTTTGCACGAAACCTTTGACGTGGACGGGATGAGCTGATATGGCGACACTGACCATCGGGGACGTGACCCTGAAAAACAATATCATCCTGGGCCCCATGGCGGGGGTGACGGACCTTCCCTTCCGGCTGCTCTGCGCCCGGATGGGAGCCGGGATGGTGTGCATGGAGATGGTGAGCGCAAAGGCCATCACCTACCGCAACAAAAACACCACAGCCCTTTTGCAGACTCATCCGGAGGAACATCCGGTGAGCCTGCAGCTCTTCGGCAGCGAGCCGGAGGTCCTGGGGGAGGCTACGGAGATGATCGGGGGCTGCGACTTTGAGATCCTGGACTTCAACATGGGCTGCCCGGTGCCCAAAGTGGCGGGGAACGGAGAGGGGAGCGCGCTGATGAAGGATCCGGCTCTTGCAGGCAGGATCCTCTCCGAGATGGTACGGCATTCGAAACGCCCTGTGACGGTGAAGATCCGAAAGGGCTGGGACGCCTCCAGCGTCAATGCAGCAGAGATCGCAAGGATCGCGGAGGATGCCGGGGTCTGTGCCATCGCGGTCCACGGCCGCACCAGATCCCAGTACTACGCGGGAGAAGCGGACTGGGACATCATCCGGCAGGTAAAGGAAGCCGTCAGGATCCCCGTCATCGGAAACGGGGATGTGAAGGATGCGGACAGTGCCCGCAGGATGCTGGAGGAGACGGGCTGCGACGGGATCATGATCGCCCGGGCGGCCAAAGGGAATCCCTGGATCTTCCGGCGGGTGGCTGCGGCCCTGGAGACCGGCATCGACCCGGGACCGCCCTCCCCGGAGGAAAAGAAGGAAACGGCGCTTTTGCATGCAAGGCTCCTTCAGGAATGCAAGGGAGAGTACACGGCAGTCCGGGAG
>JAFYFY010000121.1 GCA_017543485.1 Lachnospiraceae bacterium
CCAAGCCGTCCCAGTCTGGACAGACTCTCTGTGTTTCTGGGATTTCACGGGACGGAGGAAGCACTTTCCAATGCGGAAGCACTGTTCCACTCTTCGCCGCTGTTTAAACTCTATCGGACTACCACCATCACGGAAAAGGACGGAAAATTTCAGGAACTGACACAGTGTGCTTATCAGAAGTGCTGTGCGCTGACAAAGCAGGAGATCTTCCTGCGGCCTTCCGCGGAGACCGGAGAAGAGTACTATACCGTGGCAGAGTGGGAGCCCAATGATGAGGGGAGAAACATCGCACTGTATCATCTGATGGAGGCGCTTGATCAGCCGGTTCTGGTGCGGATGGATCTGTATCCCGTAGCCTGGGGAGACCGGATCCGGAATGCCTTTTCCGGTCCTACCGAAAAGCTGAAGGACAGACAGGTATCGCAATATGGGAAGGATGCAGTAAAAGATTACAAGATCGATACGATCCTGCGCTCCTATGAACACCTGGCGGAGGGGATGGACGGGACCCCAAAATTCCGGTTGAACCTGTTTGCTTTCGGCCCTGCCATGCGGGATGATTCTCTTTGTGACGATGTGGAGCTGCTGCTGGATACCCTGGCCTCCGATGCCATCGAAAAGGGAGATTACAGCGTTTTCGAAGTGCGCACGGAAGGCGGCTCCTGTCATACATTTTCCTTTTTGGACGAAGAGATCGCGGCGGAGTTCCAAAGCGGTAATGTCACCCGTTTTATCAGACCCACCAGGGCATCGGGATATGAGATCGCGGATCTGCGCTGTAAAGAAAACATCCTGCGGTTCCTGCCTACGCTCTTTACCCTCGAAGAGGTATCCCCCATGTTTCAGCTTCCGGTCCTCAATGAGGGGGATACCATTGAACTGCGAAAGGAAACGGCGCCCGGAAACGGGCGGGAAAAAGAAAGCCTCTTTCTGGGAACGGACGATCATGGCTATCCCGTGAGCATTCCCTTAAAGCTTCTTCCAAAGCATGCGTTTATCGCCGGCGTACCGGGTTCCGGTAAGACCAACCTGATGCATCACCTGGTATCCGCCCTGTGGCTGACGCATAAGATCCCGTTTCTGGTATTTGAACCCGCCAAGCAGGAATACCGCGCCCTTTTGAACATGCCGCAGCCAGGGATGAAAGAGATCACCCTGTTTTCTCCCAATGCGGACATGCGGTTTCCGCTTCACATCAATCCCTTTGAATTTCCCAAGGGGATGATCGTCTCGGAGCATATCCGGAATCTGGACAGTGTCTTTGAAGGGGCTTTTCCTTTGGAGCCCCCCATGCCGTTTTTGTTGGACCGTGCCATCGAAGCGGTGTACCGTGCCCACGGATGGCTGCCGGAGATGCGTTATACGACGGAAAACGCGGAGAAGATCAAAAAGCAGCGGGGCGGGGAGCTTTTTCCCACTATGTCGGAGCTGTATGAACAGCTGGAAAAAGAGCTGGAGAGCACGGATTACAGTCAGGAAGTCAGCGGAAACATGAAATCCGCGCTGCAGGTCCGGATCGGAAGTCTGTTGAACAGAGAAATGGGGGATGTGTTTGACGTTCCCTTTTCCACCTTTTCTCCGGAGGATTGGCTGGAGAAGCCGGCCATCATTGAAACGGAGGCCATGGGAGAGGGACCGGCAAACTTTACCATGCTGCTGGTGTGCACCCTGATTCGGGAGACCCTTCGGATGCACCCGGCGGGAAAAGAAGGACCGGTGCGGCATGTGATCTTCCTGGAGGAGGCGCACAATCTCATCGGACCGGAGTCCCGGCAAAGGAACGGGGAGGCAGATCCGAAGACGGCAGCCACCGCCTTTCTGGTAAAGATGCTGGCGGAGGTCCGGGCGTTAAAGGAAGCCATCGTCATTGCGGACCAGCTGCCCACGGTGATGGCGGATGAAGTACTGAAAAACACCGGACTGAAGATCGGACTTCGGATCACGGCCCAGGATGACAGGTCCCTTCTGGGAGGCACCATGTCAGCCTCCGCCATCCAGCTGGAGGAGATGGGGATCTTCGGGGTGGGACGCGCCCTTATCAGCTACGAAGGGTTGCAAAAGCCCTTTGCGCTCCAGACCCATGAATGGCTGGGTGTCGGAGATGCATCCACATACATCGAAGACAGATCCATCCGGGAAGAGACCGCCAGGTCCAAAAACGATGAGGATCTGCAAAAGCTCCTGCTCCGAGAGGGCAGCTATCTGGATACCATCCGAAGACATCTTCGTTGCGAGGGGAGCCGGGCGGTGCTGCGCATCCGAAAGGAACGGAGCCGGATCCGGGAAGCGCGGGAGCATCTGGAGAAGGGGGCGGCGCTGGTGCCTGCTTTGACGGATGGTCTGAAGCCCGACCTGGAGGAAATCCGGAGAGAGGCAAGAGCCCTTCGGGAACAGGGAGTGTCGGAGCAGCGCCCGCTGCTTTCGAAGGAACAGAAGGGTTCTGCCGCTGCAGCCCAGGCCCGGATCCATCAGGTAATGAAGAGCCCGGATTACCGAGAGTTCCGGGAACTGTTGTCGCACCTTATCGAAAGCTGTGTCATGGCCAACCGCAAGGAAGAACAGTGGAAGGCGCTGCAGAAGCCCTTCACGGAGGATGCCGGAGAAGAGATTTCCCTGATCCTGAAGGAAAACCAGCAAATGCTGTTCGCGGAGGAGATCGGTCTCTTTGACGAACTGATCCTGGCAGCTCAGGCCGGTGCCGAGCTGGCTCAGGTTCCGGATCCCGTCACATCCGAAGTCGTAGCGGGTAACAGAGCGTTCTTTCTGAAGGCAAAAGAATTCGGGATTGAGGACAAGCAGGATATCATCCGGCGGAAAAACCGGATCTGATGCCGGAATGCGTGAAAACGCATATGGGGAAGAGATAGAAGGGAGTATGGGATATGCAGAAAAAAAGCAATTTGCGGAGCGGCATCGAGAAGGTGGAAAGTACCGGTGAAAAGAACCTGGAACAGGGCGATGCCATCGTTGGGGATGCTACGGAGCTGGACAGACTCTTCGGTGAACTGGATCTGGACATCGATGAGGGAGATCTGGAGCTGGTAGAAGAGAGCAGACAGGAGACCAAGGAATCTGTGGACCGGGCTTTTGAATCCCAGGTACAGGAGGCCCAGGAGCAGGCAGAAGGAGAGATGGAAGAGGTCAAGGGAGAGATCTCGGAAGAAACCGAGCGTACGGAGCGGAACGCGGAGGTGTTCGATCAGATGCGGGAAGCATCGGACCTGGCTTCGGATGCGGCGGAAAGGGGAAAAGCCGGTATGGAACAAAGCGCGGACGAATACCGGGAGATGAGCGAGAGCGCGGACGAGATCATGGAGGCAGCGAATGACCGGCTGGCGAAACAGCTGGATACGCTGAACAGTCTGCTTTGAAAAAGACACCTTCTTTTCAGCATATAGTCGAATATGCGGAAGGGCTGGTGGAGACCGGAATCAAGCTGGATCAGCAGCTGAAAATGTCCGAGATGCGCTGCGCCATGACCAGAGCATCCTACGAATCCACCCTGGCGGAGATCGCGGAACTGGAATCGGAACGGGATGAGAACGGAGAATGCCCCAACGAGGATCTGATCTCGGATCTTCTGGAGCAGGCTGCGGATCAGCGAAGGGAAGCCGCAGCCGCGGAGCTGGAACGGGACCGGATCCGGGATGGAATCTTAGAAAACATCCGGGAGCGGGAGGATACCCGGGAAGAAACCCGGGAGAAGATCGAACGGGAAAAGAAAAACATCAGCATCTTCAAGGAGATGCAAAAAGCTTTGTTCGGTGCAAAGGCCCAGGCCATGATGGCGGATGTCATCGCCCGGGTGCGGCTGGGGCAGATGGCGGTAAATCTGCTGGACAAAAGCCTTGGGGGAAGCGGCTCTTATGATCCAGATCCGGACGGGATTTCGGCATACGGAGGGAGCTGTGCCGGATCTGCATCCGGTTCCGTAAAAGGCGCCATGGCTGATGAAGAAGATGGGTGCTTCATCACGCTGGTGGATTACGACGAGCTCTTTCGGGGTTTCAGGCTTCGTTTTCCTGGTGCAGATGAGGGGCTTGTGGAACTTCTTTCCCGGACCCTGCCTGCGGATCAGTTGATCGAAATGACTGCGGACAGACTGCGCGGATCCGACGGGACCACCAATGAGCCCTGTGATCTTTTCCGTGAGCTGGGTACGGAACTGGACCGGATCCTGGGAGAGCGGGGCGCGGCCATCTCTCAGGATACGTTCTTTCGCGCGCATCTGCTGATGGAACTGGCTGCCGCAGGGGTATCCGCGGATGGGTTCCCCCTGGACCGGATCGCCGGGTTTCGGGAAGAGAATCTGCTGGAATATCTGGAAACCTACCGGGATGAGCTCCCGAATGATCTTTTTTCCGAATATGTGGGAATCTGCATGGATTATGCCCTGAGCGGTGGGGACAAGCTGGCCTATTTCCAGACGGTGATGCCGGAAACCTGGAACAGCTTCCTGCGGGTGCTGGATGATTTCGGCATGGCGCAGCCGGTCCGGAAACTGGCAGGATCCCAGGCGGGAGAGGCCGGAACCTGCGCCGCCGCATCTGG
>JAFYFY010000122.1 GCA_017543485.1 Lachnospiraceae bacterium
CATCCCCAAGGGAGATTTCGTCCTGAAGGAGCGGGATACCATCCATGTGGCCATCTCCAAAAAGAAGCTGGAGGAGAGCCTGCTAAAGCTGGGGATCAAACGAAGCAAGGCGAAAAAGATCGTCATCGTGGGTGGCAGCACCACCTGCGACCATCTCCTGACCCTTTTGGGGAGCAGGGGGAGCGAGGTGGCGATCCTGGAGCGGAATGCGGACCGGTGCCGGGAGCTTATGGAACAGTACCCGAAGGTGAACATCATCTACGCCGGCGGGGACAATACCCTGGAGGTGCTGGAGGAAGAGCAGGTGTCCAAGGCCGATATGGTCATCTCCCTCACGGACCGGGACGAGACGAACCTGGTCATCAGTATGTACGCCTGGTCCTGTCAGATCCCCTCCATCATCACCCGGGTGGATAAGCCGGAGCACTTGGAGCTCCTGCACAAGGTAAACATCGACATCACGGTGTCTCCCGCGGAGTCTTCGGCCCTTCGGGCCGTTCGGTTCCTCCGGGGGCATGAGGCAGAGGATGCCGGGAAGAATATGGGGAAGTTCTATCTGCTGGCCGGAGGCATGGCGGAGGTTATGGATTTCCCTGCGGAAGGGGACTTTAGCTGCCTGGATGTGCCCTTTATGGACAAAGCTTTCCGCCTGAAAAAGGATGTGCTCATCGCTGCCATCCTCCGGGGCGGAGAGCTCATCATTCCCTCCGGCGCCACTGCCATCCGGAAAGGGGACCGGGTGATCATCGCTTCCTCCCGGAAGAACCGAATCCGGAGTCTGAATGAGATCCTGAATTAGGGAGTCTTATGACTAAAAGGTGATTTACATAATCTCGGTTTTCCTTGCTTTTTGCCTGACTTCATGGTATGGTTGAAATGAGATAGAAGCTTCTCGCGCAAGGCTTTTTTCTCTAACGGATTAACAGGTTTTAAAGGCATGGATGCCGGAGGTGAGCGTATGAGCAGTATCAATATCGCAAATTTCTTTTCCTCAGGCGGGAGCAGCAGCGGCTCGGTGAATTGGCTGTCGGATTATGCCAGCATCAAGAGCGGGTCCTACTATAAGCTGATGAAGGCTTATTACAAGGGCTCCGATGGCACATCCGCCGCAGCGAAGTCTTCGGGTGCTTCCACATCGATCGCACAGAAGCTGATCGATGAGAAGCGGAGTGCACAGACCGCCGCGAAGGAAAAAACGGAAAGCTCCAGCGTCAAGGCGTACAACAAGGTTCAGTCGACCGTGGGCGCTGCGATGGATTCCGTGAAAAAGCTCCAGAGTACGGATGTAACCGATGAGGAGGCGACGGCCAAGGCTGTCAGCAGCTTCGTCAAAAGCTACAATGAGATGAAGGATGCGGCGGCAGGCGCGGCAGACGCGTCGGTGAGCAGCCGGATGGACTCCATCTCGAAGCTGGTAAAGAGTAACGAAAAGGCCTTAAACGGCCTGGGGATCTCCATCGGGGACGATGGGGGCCTGAAGCTGAATGAGGACACCTTAAAGGCGGCGGACAAGGGGCAGATCGGGAACCTCTTCGGAAAGGACAGCAGCTTCACCAAGGGCCTTACCACCTCCGCACAGATGATGTCCGGGAACGCCCAGTATGCGGCTTCCAGAGAGCTTCTCTACGGAAGCAGCGGCACCTACAATGCGGCCGGAACTTCAAGCGGGTCTCTCTTTAACGGATTTATTTAAGGATTCCGCGTAAGGGGCAGCGCCTCGGAGGATGACAGAACAATCGCACAGCGAAAAAGCGCCCTTCCAATCCCGGAAGGGCGTTTTTTGGGGAAAAGATTCGGAGAGTGAAATGATAGAATTAAACGGCGCCTGGGAAATGAGATCGGAAAACGAAAACGAATGGCATCCCGCCAGGGTGCCGGGATCGGTGTATGCGGACCTGTTATCCTGCGGCGCCATCCGGGATCCCTTTGCGGGAGAGAATGAGGTGGCGGCCCGAGAGCTCTCCGGCCGGGACTATTACTACCGCAGGACCTTTGAGATGCCGAAATTCCCCAGGTACGACCTGGTGTGCGAGGGGATCGACACCCTGGCGGAGATCCGCATCAACGGAAAGCGGGTGGGCCGGTGTGACAATATGCATCGCACCTGGCGCTTCTCCGTGACGAAGTTCCTCACCTCCGGCGAGAATGAGATCGAGATCCATTTCTATTCTCCCCTTCGCTATGTGAGAAAGATGAACGGGCTGCGTCCCATCTGGGGCGTGGACAATGCGGTGCCGGGGTACCCGTACCTTCGAAAAGCCCACAGTCAGTTCGGATGGGACTGGGGCCCGCAGCTGCCCGACATGGGGATCTGGCGCTCCATCTATCTGGAGGAGAGTAAGAGCGCCCGGATCGACAGCGTCTACATCCGTCAGGAGAACCGAAAGGACCTGTCCCGCATCGCCCTGGAGGTAAAGACGGAGTTTCAGAGCATCCCCTCGGAGTATCTGGAGGCGGGTTTCGGCAACGCCCCGGAGGCGGAGCTGATCTGTGTTATCCGGGACCCGGAAGGGCTGGAGATCTACCGGAAGAACAAAAAGGCGGGAGGGCAGTCCTCCTTTGTGGCCCAGATCGAAAACCCCAGGCTCTGGTGGCCCGCGGGGTACGGAGAGCACCCCCTGTATCAGGCAGAGGTGACCCTCACCGTATCCGGGGAGGAGGTCTCCTGTCAGAAGATCCCCTTCGGCATCCGGGATCTGCGGGTGGTGCGGCGCCCGGACAGATGGGGAGAGAGCTTTTCCCTTTGCGTCAACGGGTGCGAGATCTTCACCAAAGGGGCCAATGTCATCCCCGAGGATGCGATCCTGGGGCGCCGGAGCAAAGAGCGGACGGAGCGCCTCCTTCGGGACTGCGTGCGGTCCAACTACAACTGTGTCCGGGTCTGGGGCGGCGGCCACTATCCCGACGACTGGTTCTATGATCTGTGCGACGAGCTGGGGCTCATGGTGTGGCAGGATTTTATGTTTGCCTGCGCGGTCTATGACCTGAGCAGCGAGTTTGCGAAAAATATCCGGGCGGAGGTGACGGACAATGTCAGGCGCCTTCGCAATCACGCCTCCCTGGCTGCCTGGTGCGGCAATAATGAGATGGAGTCGGCCTGGGTGGGCTGGGGCCTTCCTCCCGACGAGCGTCTCCGGGGGGACTACCTCACCATGTTTGAGCGGCTGATCCCCACAGTGCTGCAAAAGGAAGATCCGGACCGGTTCTACTGGCCCTCCTCCCCCTCTTCGGGTGGCGGCTTTGCGGATCCCTCCAGCGAGGAGCGGGGGGATGCCCATTACTGGGAGGTGTGGCACGGCGGCAGGCCCTTCGAGGATGTGGAGCGGAAGTTTTTCCGGTTCTTCAGTGAGTACGGCTTCGAGGCGCTGCCGGATCTGCGGACCCTTCTGGCGGTCATGGACAAGGAGGATCTGAACCTGTCCGGGCCGGTGATGGAGCTGCACCAGAAGTGCGCCGGCGGGAACGAAAAGCTCCTGTCCTATCTGATGAAGTATTATCTTTTCCCCGGGGATTTCGGGAAGCTGATCTATGCCACCCAGTCCCTGCAGGGGGATTTTCTGGAGATGGCCATCCGGCATCTGCGCAGTCACCGGGACCGCTGCGCCGGAAGCATCTACTGGCAGGTAAATGATGTATGGCCCACGGTCTCCTGGGCCACCATCGACTACTTCGGCCGCTGGAAGGGGGCCCAGTATATCATCCGCCGGGCCTATGCACCGGTGACGGTGTACGCGGAGCCCTGCGCCGACAGCGATGAGTTCGGGGTCTATGTCTCCTTTGACACCCTGCCCGCCAGGTACGCCTATCTGGTGCCGGAGGACTGCCCCTACGGACAGCCCGGAGCCTCCGTCATCGTCCGGGCCAGACTCATGGATCAGGAAAAGGGCGTGCTGTGCGAAAAGGAAGGGGAGATCCGGGTGAAGCCCCTGGGGAGCGTCTGCGCCTTCCGGATCTCGCCGGAGAGCGATTTTTCCACCATGGAAGAGTCCGGTGCCTTTGGAGAAGAGCGGGTGGTGTGGACCGAGAACTTCTCAAACGGGCCCCAGGGCTTCGGTGCGGTGCCGTATTATTCCAAGAGACAAAGGGAGCGGTATCTGCACTGCGAGGTGGTGGTGCAGACCGCGGAAGAGGACGGAAACCTGCAGGAGACCGTGCTGGACAGCTGCAACAGGCTTCTTTGCCCGCCCAAGGCCTTTGATTTTAAGGACCCCCGCTTCGCCGCAGAGATCCTCTCCGAGGACGGGAAGCTTGAGCATGCGAAGATCCGGCTGACGGCCCGGGAATTTGCCCGCAGGGTCTGCGTATCCGTGGAGGGAGCGGACGTGCTCTTTTCCGACAACTTCTTCGACCTGCTGCCGGGAGAGACGAAGACGGTGGAGGTGTGCGAGGTCCGGGGACGGGATGCGGCTGCGGGAAGAAGCGCGGTCACGCAGACACCGGAGCAGAGCGCGGCGGGAGAGGCCCCCTCGGAAGGCACCTCCGCGCAGCCCTCGGAGAACTTCCGCATCCGGGTCATGAGCAATTTCGATATCGCCTGAGGACCGCAACCCCCAAAACCTCATAAATAGCGCACAAAATCCGAAAAAGGTATTGCCTTCGGAGGAAAGTGTGCTATAATAGCCCCAAGATTGTATACATGTATGTAAGAATTCATTAAGAATTCCTGGAATCCGAATGGCCGGATCCGTCCTGCACGGGGCAGATGCGGCAGTGCAGGAGGACGAGACTATGGCCGAAAATGAAATGCTCAGCCTGAGCGAAATGGGAGACATCAAGAGCGATTTCGATTATCTTTCGGGAGAGCTGGAGAAAAATCACCGCATCGATCAGAATCTGTATCTGGACTATGATGTGAAGCGCGGTCTGCGCGATGCCAACGGAAAAGGCGTGCTGACGGGCCTCACGGAGGTCTCCGACATCGTGCAGTACGATCTGGTGGACGGCATGCAGATCCCCTGTGACGGAAGACTGTACTATCAGGGGATCAATGTGGTGGACCTGATCCGGGGCCTGGAGGGGAGAAGGTTCGGCTTTGAGGAGACGACATTTCTGCTTCTCTTCGGACGCCTGCCCAAGGAGGAGGAGTTCCACAGGTTCCTAAATGTGTGCGAGGGCCTTGCGGAGCTGGGGGCCCGCTTTGTCCGGGACGTGGTCATGAAGGCCTCCAACGGAAACCTGATGAACGCCCTGCAGCGCTGCGTCCTCACCCTCTATACCTATGATGACGATCCGGACAACTGCAGCGCCGAGAATGTGCTGCGCCAGAGCATGGAGCTCATCACCAAGCTCCCCCTCATCGCGGTGTATTCCTATCATTCCTACCTGCATTTCAGAAAGGACGAGGCTCTGGTGATCCGCAATCCCAAGAAGGGGCTCTCCACCGCGGAGAACATCCTGCAGATGCTGCGGCCCGACGGCGCCTATACGGAGCTGGAGGCGAAGGTCCTGGACATCGCCCTGATCCTTCATGCGGATCACGGCGGCGGCAATAACTCCACCTTCACCACCCATGTGGTGTCCTCCTCCGGCACCGATACCTACTCTTCGGTGGCCGCATCCATCGGATCTCTGAAGGGGCCCCGCCACGGCGGTGCGAACCTGAAGGTGCAGGAGATGTTCGACAATCTCTTTGCCAATATCAGCGACCTGGAAAACGAGGACGAGATCGAGACCTATCTGCAGAAGATCCTGGACAAAAAGGTCTTCGACGGCTCCGGCCTGATCTACGGCGTAGGCCATGCGGTCTACACCCTCTCGGATCCCAGAGAGGTGATCCTGAAGGATTACGCCAAGAAGCTGGCGGCGGAGAAGGGGATGATGCGGGAGTTTGCCTTCTACGACAGAGTGGAGCGCATCGCCATCCGGCTCATCACCAGTCAGCGCAGGATCCACAAAGGGGTCTGCGCCAATGTGGACTTCTACAGCGGCTTTGTCTACGGCATGCTGGGGATCCCCAAGGAGCTCTTCACACCGCTCTTTGCCATCGCCCGGATCTCCGGCTGGAGCGCACACCGCCTGGAGGAGATCATGAACGACGACAAGATCGTCCGCCCTGCCTTTAAGTATGTGGGCAGACATGTGGAATACGTACCGATGGAGGAAAGGGTCTAGGCCCTTTCCTTTTTTCTTTTCCAAAGGCAGTTTTTTTGGTATAATCTGCGGTGTAACGGTAAGTGCAGGATAGGAGGTTTGGACAGATATGCCGGAACAGAGTCGGGAAAGACAGAAATTCATCCGCTTCGTGCTGGTGGCGGATGACGAGGAGGTCAACCGGGAGCTTCTGCGGGTCATTCTGGAGGATAAGTACGAGCTTCTGTTTGCCGCAGACGGAGAGGAAGCGCTCTCCATGATCCGCTCCTTTAAGGACATTTTGAGTCTGGTCATCCTGGACATCATGATGCCGAAGAAAAACGGCGTCGAGGTGCTGCAGGAGATGCAAGAGGATGCCGAACTGAAGCGGATCCCGGCCATTATGCTGACCTCGGACAAGGGGGCGGAGGTGGAGTGCCTGAAGATCGGGGCCGCGGATTTTCTCACGAAGCCCTACGATCTGCCGGAGGTGATCCACGCCAGAGTGGACCATTCCATCCGCCTGTTCGAGAATACCAATCTGATCCGTGCGACGGAGAGAGATCCCCTGACGGGGCTCTACAATCGTGAATTTTTCTTTGAGTACTGCAGCCAGTACCGGCACAGGAATCCCAATCAGCAGATGGATGCCCTGGTGCTGAACATCAATCAGTTCCATGTCATCGATGAGCTCTACGGGCGCGCCTTCGGGGACAGTGTCCTCTGCGCTGTTTCCAACAGGCTCCGGCACATCGTGATGGTCGCCGGGGGTCTGGCCAGCCGGTACGATGCGGACAGCTTTTATGTGTTCCTGCCCCACCGGGAGGAGTACGACAGTATCCTGGACCTGATCCTCATCGGTCTGGGAGAGATCCTTACGGATTCCGAGATGCGTCTGCGGATGGGGGTCTACCCGGATCTGGACCGTAACGCCTCCCTGGAGGAGGGCTTCGGGCGTGCCCTCCAGGCCTGCAACAAGAGAAACGGCAGCCCCCTGGGCAGAGGCTGCGCCATCTATGACCGGAAGATGCATGAAAAACGGGTCTACCAGGCGAGGCTCATGGAGGATATCGACAAAGCTATTGCGGAGGGGCAGTTCCGGATCTACTATCAGCCGAAGTTTAACATCAAGGGCGAAAAGCCGGTCCTGGCCAGCGCGGAGGCGCTGGTGCGCTGGGAGCATCCGGAGTTCGGTATGGTGAGTCCCGGGGATTTCATCCCGGTCTTTGAGGAGAACGGCTTTATCCAGAGGCTGGACCGCCATGTGTGGCGCGAGACGGCCCGTCAGATCCATGCCTGGAAGGAGCTGTACGGAGCCGCGGTGCCCATCTCCGTAAATGTGTCCCGGATGGACATCTACGCCCCGGATTTCGAGGACTACCTGGAGTCCCTTTTGCGGGAGTTCGACCTGACCACGGAGGACATGCTGTTGGAGATCACAGAGTCCGCCTACACCGAAAGCTCCGAGCACATCCTGCGGATCGCGCAGGCCCTTCGGCAGGAGGGGTTCCGGCTGGAAATGGATGATTTCGGCTCCGGGTATTCCTCCCTGAACATGCTGACGGTGATGCCCGTGGATGCCCTGAAGATGGACAAGGGCTTCTTAAACAGCATCACTACGGATGAAAAGGCGGTTCGGATGGTGCAGCTGATCATCGAGATCGCCCAGTTCCTGGAGATCCCCACCATTGCGGAGGGGGTGGAGTCGGAGGAGGAATACCGGCTCTTAAAGGATGCGGGCTGTGACATCATCCAGGGGTATTATTTTTCACGCCCTCTTCCCGCAGAGGAATTTGAGCGCTATGTCAGGAAATGGCTGGCGGCATCGTCCGAACAGGGCGTTAGTCCATGCGGGCCGTGAACTGAGGCAGGAAGAGACGGACACTGAAACCGGAAACAGAAAGAAGGAACCGGGCAGGATCTGGTTCGTTTGAACCGGGGGCGGGGG
>JAFYFY010000123.1 GCA_017543485.1 Lachnospiraceae bacterium
CCAGATCCCCTGCAAGGGCCAGCAGTGCAAAGAGCGCCGTGCCGCCCTTGGGCAGTTTCGAGGAGGAGATGCTGATGGAGCCGGGCCACATGATCCCCACGGAAAAGCCGCACAGCACGCATCCCAGGAGCCCCATGACGGGCAGGGCCGCAAAGGCTGCCAGGAGATAGCTAAAGAGGCACAGAGCGCCGGAGGCGATCATGAAGTTTGACAGATCCACTTTCTCCCCGTATTTTCCGTACCAGACCCGGCTCAGGCCCATAAAGACCGCAAACCCGCAGGGACCCGCCAGATCCCCCAGGGTCTTGGAGATCCCCAGAGAGGATTCCGCAAAGGCGGAGGCCCACTGGGCCATGGAGATTTCCGAGGCGCCGGCGCAAACCATCAGCAGGATAAAGACCCAGAAGATCCGGGTCTTTAAAAGCTGCGGGATCGTCATGCCCTCCCCGGCCGGAACGATGGGGACCATGGGACAGGTGGCGAAATTGCAGACATTGTAAAGGGGAATGACGGCCCACAGACAGGCCATGATCCGCCAGGATCCGGTGCCGAAGAAGGCAAAAAAGAGGGTGGAGAGAAGGATCGTCCCCACGGACCCCCAGCAGTAAAAGGAGTGGAGCAGGCTCATGGTCCCGGCCTTGTTTTCAAAGGGGCAGGCTTCGATAATGGGACTGCACATCACCTCGATGAGACCGCTTCCGATGGCATAGAGGATCACACAGAGCAGAATGCCCGGGAAGGGATCCGGGCAAAGGTCCGGCACAACGGCCAGGGCAGCCAGCCCCAGACCCGAAAGGATCTGTGCCAGGATCATGCTCTTTCGGTAGCCGACCCGGTCCACCACCCCGCTGCTTAAAAAGTCCACGATGAGCTGGGTCACGAAAAAGGTCAGGGGAATGAGGGATAGTCTGGCATAGGAGATCCCGTAATGAGCATAAAAGGTCAGAAACAGAAGGGGCACAAAGTTTGCCGTGATGGCTTGGGTGACAAAGCCCAGGTAGCATGCAAGTTTTGTTTTCCGATAATCCGTCTGTTTTGTCATATCCGTATCCTGTGAAGGTATCCTTTATTCGGTGCTGCGTCGCTCTTTAGGATATCACATCCCGCCGGAGGAAAAAAGCGGGAGCGATACATCGGACCGGACAGATGTGCTATAATCAGTCTGTGCGCGGCAAAAGCGCCTCAAAGAAGCACTGGGGGCGCCGAAAGATGCGAAGGAGGACCAGAGGATGGCAAAAGCAGGGGATCCCATCACCATAGGAACGTTGAAACTCCAAAACCGGATGACCATGGCACCCACGGTAAAGTTTGACTACGCCGGGCCGGACGGCATGGCGACGGACGCCCATGTGCGGCATTACGGGGAGCGGGCAGCAGGCGGGATCGGTCTGATCTGCGTGGAGGCCACTGCCGTAACTCCCGGCGGAAGATTCTGGAAAAACCATATGGGTCTGTGGGAAGACGCCCAGATCGAGGGACACAGGCGCATCGTATCCGCCTGCCATGAGAGGGACGTTCCGGTGATCATCCAGCTCAATCACACCGGGATCACGGCGAATCCGGACTGCGGGCCTGCCATGGGCCCTTCCGCGGTAACGGCCAGAGAGACCGGAAAACCCGCGGAGGAGATGAGCGCTGCTCAGATCCGGGAGATGCAGGAAAGCTTCCTGACCGCGGCCATTCGTGCAAAGGCCGCCGGGTATGACGGGATCCAGCTCCACGGCTACCACGGGTATCTCATCAACCAGTTCATCTCCAAAAAGACGAACCTTCGCACCGATGCCTATGGCGGGAGCGTGGAAAACAGAGCCCGGTTCGCCGCAGAGATCATCCGTATGATCCGGGAGGAATGCGGGGAGGATTTTCTGATCAGCGTCCGGACCGCGGGGATCGAACCGGATGTGGAGACCGCCATCGCCATCGCGGAGGAATATGTCCGGGCAGGCTGTGACTATCTCCAGGTGTCCACCGGGATCGAGTGGGAGGACAGCTCTGTGGCGGATACGGAGCACTACAACCGCTTCTGCTCGCTGGGGGTGCGTTTTCATGAGCATTTCCGGGGCCGGGTGCCGGTATCCTGTGTGAACGGGATCCTGGATCCGGAGACGGTGCAGTACCTCATCGAGAACGACCTGACGGATACGGTGGATCTGGCGAGAGCGGTGCTGGCAGATCCCGCTTTTCCGGAGGCGGTCCTTACCGGAGCCCCCTTCAAGCGCTGCCTGGAGTGCCGGAGCTGTCAGTACGGTCCGGGGATGCCCCACAAGTGCCCGAGACAGATGGTGAGGCAGTAGATCGCGTTGACAAGAGGGCGACCGTCACCGCCCAGGCGGTATCAGCTCCCGGTGGAGCGGTAATACCGGATCCCCCGGTGAAAGACCGCTGTCATGATGGCAAAGATCAGCGCTCCTGACAGAGGTGTCACATAGACGGTCCAGAGGGGCCATCCGTAAAGGGGACTCCCCAGGATATAGGCTGCCGGCACGTGGAGGGTCAGGGCAAAGGGCGCCACGGTGGAAAACAGGATCCGCAAAGGATGGGGGTAGATGTCGATGGGGTACTGGCAGGCGCTTCGGCCCCCGTAGGTCAGGGCGTTTACCAGCTCCACGGATTTGACGCTGTGGATGCAAAAGCAGGCCTCGATGAGAAAAAGCCCCAGGATCAGCAGACATCCCATGAGGATGGACTCTGCCAGGGCCAGGACTTTCAGCGGGGTCCAGACCACGGCCGAGAGCCTGCTCCCCAGGATGAGGGAGGCTGCGCCCACGGCGATGCAGGTGATGCGTCTGGGATCCATGCCGCCGCACAGGACCTGGGTCAGGATCCCCCTGGGCCGCACCAGGAAGGTATCCAGCCGGCCGCTTCGCACCATGGAGGGGAAATCCCCGGTGACCCCGCGGCCGAAAAACTCCGTCAGGTAGAAGGAGACCGACATCATCCCGAAAAAGAAGAAGAGATTTCCGCCGCTCCAGTGTCCCAGGGTCTCAAAACGGTCCACCACAAGAATGACCATCAGCATTTCTCCGCCTTCCATCACCAGCTGCGCCAGGGTCTGCAGCAGAAAGGAAGAGGGATATTGCAGATGGCTTCGAAGCAGCATCCCCATGGACCGGATATAGAGTTTGAATGTGTTCATCCGGGTTCCTCCCGTCTTTTCATCTAACGCGCAGGTCATCCGCCCTGCAAGATCATCCGCTTTCGGTTTGCATTCCAGAGGGCCATCCCCAGAAGGATCAGCACCGTCGCCCAGATCCCCTGAGCCGTCAGGATCCAAAGCGCCTCCGACAGCGGGGCATCCCCGGTATAGAGCCGGATGGGGGCGTCCAGGAGCTGTGCATAGGGCAAAAGCCGGATCACCCGCTGCCAGCTGTCCGGGAAAAGGGTCAGGGGCAGCAGGTTTCCGGAGAAGGTGACCATCAACAGGTTCAGCATACTCTGGATCCCCCTGGGGTCCAGGGTGCGCATGGTAAAGGCCATGGTGATGTTTTCCAGTGCGCACATGCAAAGAAGTCCCAGCAGCAGAGCTGCCAGCGCGGCGAAAAGCGCTGCTGGGGAGGCGGGAGGCAGGATCCCCCATCCGTAGGGCAGGAGCGCAGCCACCACCAGCATGGGGATCCCCCGCATGAGGCTCCCCATGAGCTTCTGGGCTCCGATCCTGGCGTAGTAGAATCCGTACAGATCCACGGGGCGGCACAGGTCGTAGGAGATGTCCCCGGTGCGGATCTTGTCCAGAAGGTCCGGGTCCGTGGCCAGCATCATCCGAAAGAAGGCCTGCTGCAGCCACACATAGGTGGTTACATGGGCGATGGGGACGCTCTGGGGATGCCCCGCATACAGCGCCCGGTATAAGGCCACGAGGACGATGCCGAAGAACATCTGGCACAGGATCCCGCCGATCATGGCGCCCCGGTACTGCAGCTCCATCCGGAGCCGCATCCGGAACACGGTCAGATATGCTCTCATAGATCCATCTCCCGGTACATGGCTGCGATCAGATGATCGATGTTTTCCGGCTGCAGGGTCATTTCCCGGATGGTGCCCGCCTCCTGCAAAAGGGCCAGGAGCTGTGCGGTGGGCATCTGTGCGGGGGCGTAGTTTAACCGGAGCTCTCCGTCCGCGGAAAGGCTGCCGTCTTCTGCAGAGAGGGTGACCCCCGGCGGAAGCTGCAGCGCAGGGGCGCTGCCCTCATACCGGACGCTGACGGTGCGCACCGTATCGTACTGCTCCAGCAGATCCGGCAGCTTTCCGTCAAAGAGCTTCCGGCCGTGGCCCAGCACCATGACTCTCGAACACAGGGCGGCGATATCCTCCATATCATGGGTGGTGAGGAGAATGGTGGTGCCGTTTTCTTTGTTTTCCCACCGGAGGAACTCCCGGAGGGAGAGCTTGCTCACCGCATCCAGCCCGATGGTGGGCTCGTCCAGGAACAGAAGCTCCGGCCTGTGCAGGAGGGATCCGCAAAGCTCCGCCCGCATCCGCTGTCCCAGGCTCAGAAGCCGCAGGGGCGTCCGCAGAAGGGGCTCCAGCTGCAGGGCCTGTGTCAGCTCCTTTAGCCTGGCTTCGTAATCCCCTGTGGGAATCCGGTAGATATCTTTTAGAAGGGAGTAGCTGTCCAGAATGGGCACATCCCACCAGAGCTGGCTCCGCTGTCCGAAGACCACGCCGATGTGCCGGACATGCTCCCTGCGCGCCTCCCAGGGGATCCGCCCCCCCACGCGCACAGAGCCGGATTCCGGCGTCAGGATCCCGGAGAGGATCTTCACCGTGGTGGATTTGCCGGCGCCGTTGGGGCCGATGTATCCCACCAGCTCTCCTTTTCCCACGGAGAAGGAGACGCCGTCCAGAGCCGTCACCAGGTCCTTCTGGCGAAAGAACTGTCCTTTTTCCCGTTTCTTTCGGACCGTGAAGGTCTTTTTCAGGTCCCGAACCTCAATATAGCTCACGCTTTGATCCCCCTCATTCAAACTGGCTCTGGTAGAGACGGTAATATGCCCCCCGGCGGGCCATGAGATCCTCATGGGTCCCCTGTTCCACCACGTTTCCTTCGTCCACCACCAGGATGTTGTCCGCATTTCGGATGGTGGAGAGGCGGTGGGCGATGATAAAGCAGGTCTTTCCCGCCATGAGGCTGCGCATGGCCTTCTGGACCTTCCGTTCCGTGGCGGTGTCCACGTTGCTGGTGGCTTCGTCCAGGATCAGCATCCCGGTGTCGTAGAGCATGGCCCGGGCGATGGTGATGAGCTGTTTCTGGCCCTTGCTGATGTTGCCGCCGTCCTCGCTGATGACGGTCTGGTAGCCTGCGGGGAGCCGCATGATGTAATTGTGGATATGAGCGGCCTTTGCAGCGGCCACCACCTCTTCCGTGGTGGCGTTTTCCTTGCCGTAGGCGATGTTGTCAAAGATGGTCCCCCGGAAGACCCAGGTATCCTGGAGCACCATGGAATAGCTCTTTCGAAGGCTCCGCAGGGTGTAGGCCCGGACCTCCCGGCCGTCCACATAGACCGCGCCGTCGCTCACATCGTAAAAGCGCATCAGGAGGTTGATGAGGGTGGTCTTCCCGGCGCCGGTGTGGCCCACGATGGCGATGGTCTGGCCCGGCTGTGCCTTCAGGCGAAAGTCCTTCAGCACGGGTTTCCCCGGCAGATATCCGAAGCTCACATCCCGGACCTCCACATTCCCTTCCGCCCGCTCCAGCGGGGCAGCATCCGGGAGATCCTTTACCTCCTCCTCCTCGTCCAGAAGCTGGAACACCCGTTCCGCCGCGGCCAGGGCGCTGAAGATCTCGCTGACGATGTTGGAGATCTCATTGATGGGGCCGGAGAATTTCCTGCTGTAGAGGATGAAGCTGGAGATCTGTCCGATGTCCACGATCCCCCGCATGTAGAGCATGGCGCCTCCCAGACCGATGGCGGAGAGGCCGATGTTGCTGATCATCCCCACGGTGGGGCCCATGGTCATCCCCAGACCGTCCGCGTTCCGGTAGCTCTCTGCGGCATTTCGGTTGATCTGCTCGAAGCGGTGGCAGATATCCTCCTCCCGGGCGTAGGCCAGGATGGTCTTCTGGCCGGTGAACATCTCCTCCGCAAACCCGTTCATCTCCCCGTAGGAGCGGCTGCGCAGGCGGTAGAGGGGGCGGGTCTTTCGGCTCATATGTCTGGTGAAGAGGATGGAGACGGGGATGGTGAAGGCCATGCACAGCACCAGAGGAGGGGAGATGATGCACATCATCACAAAGCTGCCCGCCACGGTGATGAGGCTGGTGAGGATCTGGACCACGTCCGTGGAGAGACTGGCACAAACGACATCGATGTCATAAGAGACCCGGCTGATGATGTCTCCCGCCAGGTGCCTGTCGAAATACCCAACGGGCATCTCCATCAGCTTGTTAAACACATCCCGTCGCATGTTCCGGGCGACTTTACGTCCCACCCGCATCATGCCGATGTTCACGAGAAAGCTTAAGATATTGCTGCTGACATAGGCGATGAGCATCAGGATCCCGTAGCGGATGACGGTAGGGATCGCCACGTTGCCGGCTCCGGCGCTGGCCGCGGCGATGGCTTTTCCGGCAAAGTTCGGGCCCAGCAGGTTTCCGATGTTGCTAAGGAGCGCGCACAACAAAAACAGGGCCACGGCCCAGCCGTACACCATCAGATATCTGATGAGCCGCAGCAGGGTGCGCCTTGCATGCTTGGGTTTTTGCTTTTCGGTTCCGCGATCTCCGGGGCCGGGCATCTGTCTCTCCTTTGCCTAGCTGGTCTGCATTTCAAAGGTCTCCCGGTAAGCCGGGCAGGTCTCCATCAGCTGCGCATGGGTTCCGTAACCGATGCATCTTCCGTTGTCCATCACCAGGATATGATCCATTCCCATGACGCTGCTGACTCTTTGCGCCACCATGATCAGGGTGCTGCCTGCGTGGTTCTTCCGGATGGCGGCGCGCATCAGGGAGTCGGTGCGATAGTCCAGGGCGCTGGAGCTGTCGTCCAGGATCAGGATCTCGGGATCTCCCGCCAGGGCTCTGGCCACCAGCAGACGCTGCTTCTGGCCGCCGGAGAGGTTGGCTCCCTTGATGGCGGCTTCATAGTCCAGTCCCTCCGGGATCTCCAGGATGAACTCCGCGGCCATGGCATCTTCCGTGGCCCGTTCCAGGGCTTCGGGCGAAAGCCCTCTGCCGAAATCGATGTTGTTTCGAAGGCTGTCCTGAAAGACCATGTCATTCTGGAAGACCACGCCGAACTTCCGGCGAAGGTCATCCTTTTCATAGCAGCGCACATCCCGCCCGTCCACGATGACGGTGCCTGCGTCCGCATCGTAGAAACGCATCAGGAGATTTACCAGGGTGGTCTTTCCGCAGCCCGTGGGGCCGATGATCCCCAGACTCTCGCCCCGCTTTAAGGTAAAGGAGATCCCCTCCAGAGCCCGCTCCCTGGTGCCGCCGGCAAAATCCGCGGCTGCCGGAGCGGTGCTCCCTTTGTCCGGCCGGGTTGCGTCCTCCCCGTCTGACGGAGATCCGGCCTCTCCGCCGTAGGAGAAGCACACCTCCCGGAAGGCGATGTGGGCGGGGGCTTCGCCTGTCGCCGCAGCCTGCGTAGGGGGCTCCGCCGAAAGAACCTCCTGATCCTCCGGGGCGCGCAGGACTTCGTCGATGCGGTTTGCGCTGGCGCTGGCCTTGCTCATGCTCATGAAGATCCGGTTCAGGCCCATGACCCCCATGTTGATCATATTAAAATAGGTGAGGAAGGCCAGGATCACGCCGGGCTGGGTCTGTCCCGCATTGACCCGCACCGCACCGTAGATCACCACGGCGGTGAGGCCGATGTTTAAGAACAGCTGCATAAAGGGCCCCGGAACAGCCATCACCTGACTGGCCCGGATATCGCTCCCCGTCATCTCCTCATTGGCTGCGGCCAAGCGCGCTTTTTCAAATTCTCCCTTACTCAGAGCCTTCACCACCCGGATCCCGGTGATGTTTTCCCGCATGATGCGCACCACATTGTCCAGCTTTTTCTGGACGCCGGTGTATAGGGGGATGCCCCTGGAGGAGACAAAGACGACGATGAAGATCAGAATGGGCAGGATGGCGATGAGGATCAGGGCCAGATGTGCATCCATGAGGAGGGTCATCACCAGGCCGCCGAAGAGCATCATGGGGGCCCGGACGCAGAGGCTCTGGAGCTGCTGTACCGCAGACTGCACATTGTAGCTGTCGCTGGTCATACGGCTGATGAGGCTGGGAAGGGTGAAGGAATCAAAGCGGTCCCCGGAGAGGTTTATGGTCTTCTGAAACAAAGCCTGGCGAACATCGAAGCTCACCAGGTGGGCATTGAAGATGGCCCGGCGGTTTGCCAGGACGTTAAACTCCCTGCACAGCACGGCAGCGGCGAACATCAGGGCACCCCACAGCACCACCCGTCCCATGCTGCCTCCGGGCACCACGGTATCGATCATGTATTCCAGGATATAGGGAAGAGAAAGCTCCGTCATGGTCCCGATGAGCTTGATGAAGACGGCCAGTGCGATGGCCCCTTTGTATTTCCCCATTGAACGAAAGATCAGCTTCATGTTTTTTGTCATCTACGGACCGATTTTTGCGGATACTTTGACATTGTAACATAAAGAAGAAAAAATTCTATAAAAAAAACGCTTGCGTTTCTGATTTTCCTGTGATACGATATCAGTCGTCGCCAAGACATGCACCGCTAGCTCAGTTGGTAGAGCACCTGACTCTTAATCAGGGTGTCCAGGGTTCGAGCCCCTGGCGGTGCACGAGGTCGTGGGCTTGCAGCAAATGCGGGTTCGCGGCTTCTTCTTTTTTCCGGGATATTCGCAGCTTCCCCCGGGCAGATCCCCCCATCCGAAAGAATCCTCCGGAAGGTAAAGTTTTTGGAAAACCCATCCGATATTTCTTATGTCACTTGGAAATGATCCGCATGCAGGGCGTGCGTTTGAGGACAGGAGGAGACGGGATGCAGATTCAGTTTAACGGACTCGTGAGCGCGGCCGGCGCACAGGAAGCGGCTATGACCAGGCTGGCGGAAAAGCAGCGGATGCTGGAGATGCTGTCGAAGCGGATCGCGGACGCACAGCTGGCCAGAGTCAGCGACGAAAACGGGCTTCTCGGCG
>JAFYFY010000124.1 GCA_017543485.1 Lachnospiraceae bacterium
GGCGGTGCGCTCCTCTTCGTGGGACAGATAGTACCGGATCTTCGAAAGAAGGTCCGGTATGCTTTCGTACAGGACCAGTTCTTCTCCGTCAATAAAATGCTCTGCCAGTTCGGGCTGATAGTTTGAGATCAGGAATCCCCCCATCCCCATAATGTCGAAACACCGAAGCGGGATGCCGCTTTGGATGGGACGCAGAGAGATATTCAGGTTGATCCTGCTGCAGGCGTACACCTTGGGTGCGACGCAGGCGGTGTCGGCGATCCCACGGTTCTGGATCTCGGGGTAGGACGCAGTGTCCTCTGTGGTGTAGAGACTGGTTTGTGCCAGTTTGCTGACCTCCCGCAGGATCTGCACGCGCTCCAGCTGTGTACACTTATATCCCAGATAGTAGTCTGCCAGGAGCGTTCTGCGGTCCGCCTTGTAGTTTGGTAGCAGCCCAAAGCCGGCCAGGTCCATAAACTCCGATACAATGGGGTCCGACAGTGCATCCTCAGTCAGATAGTAACCGTAGACCTGTTTCTGGGCGGTGATCACAGCATCCAGATACCCTTTCAGATAGGGTGAGAGCCGGTCTGCGACCGCATCGTATTTGTTCCCCCGGAGATAAAGCGAACCGACAAAGGAGATGTCACAGTCATAGTTTTCATGATCGGCAGGTGTGGGTGAAAGATCTGCGGCTGTGAACGGGTCAAATGCAAGAGGGAGATGAAACACATGCCCCGGGTTTCTGGAAGACAGTTTTTCGGCCTGAATGCGGTCAAACAGGAAAAGGTAGTTGGTGGGGTAAGCCACCGTGTCGGAGTAGAGCGTCAGACTCGGACAGTCCACGGTCCAGGAGAGGTACGGGACTTGATGTGCTTTGCAGGCCATGGCAATGACCGGCACGAAATTGACACTGAATACGAAATGTGCATCCGGGTGGGACAGAAGCAGGGATGACAGTGCACCCAGGTAGTCTGCGTCCGTATCATAGTTTTTGAGTTCCCGGTCAAGGCGGATACAGGTGATGCCCAGGGAGGACAGGCCTCGTTCTATGCCTGTTTCCATGATGCTTCCCCAGCAGCACAGGATGATCTTTGCCATACGGATTTCCTATTCGAAAAGTGTATTTACGGGTTTCTGGCTATGCACAGATACTGGAAGGTCTGGTACATTTCGCGGGTTACATCCGATCCGGATCTCTGCAGCAGCCAGTCGATCAGATCTTCCTCATCTGCGGAGAGCGGGTGCTGAATAGAGGACAGGCTCTCTGTTTGATAGCCGCAGATCAGGAACATGCGGAGGATTTCTTTCTGGGTAAAGAAATGGATATGGGTTCGGTCCAGAAGCCCGGTTTCCTGATAGGTGAAGGTACCGTTCAGGAGCTCTTTCATCACCGATACATGCATCAGATTGGGAATGCTGGAGATGATGGCGCCTCCGTGTTTCAGGAGTTTTTTGCAATATCGGATCGTTTCATAAGGGTCGCGCAGGTGCTCCAGAACATCCCCGAAGATGATATAGTCGAAAGAGTCTTCCGGATAGGGAAGATCGTAGTGCTCGATATTGCCCTCGCAGGCTGTTACATACCTGTTTGCAATGGCTGCCGCTGAGGGATTGAGCTCGGCTCCGCAGACGGTGGCATTGGGGTAGATATCCTGAATATCCAGCAAGGTGGCACCGCAGTCACAGCCGATTTCCAGGACATGGATGGGAGCATCTTTGGGTGCGGTGATTGCATTTACCAGGTAGAGATTTGGGATGGTGTTGAAGTAATGCATTCCCCACTTTTTTTCCAGATAATTCCAATCAGCACCTCTTCCGACGTGGATCCGAAACCCGGGGAGAGCCCAGAAGAAGGCATCTTTAACGCAGTACACATCAAATCCGTGCTCCGCGGCACGAATACACAGATCCTCAACAACACCGCTCTCGGAGCCTAGTTCGAGATCAAATCCGTCAACAGTCTGCAGCAGATCCCGGCTGATATAGAGGCCTCCGTCCAGAGGGGCGATCATGCGATGGACAGCTCCGGAGGAAAAGGCGGAAATCCTTTTCTGAACGGCGTCTTCATAGGTGGCATAGTCCGAAACGTGTTGGCGTCCAACACGGATTCCGTTACTGGTACAACCAAGAACCCCTGCGTGTGGATAGTGCCTAAGGGCATTTTGGAAAGCTGTCAGGGATCCGGGGACACAGACCATATAGGGACTGAGAAGCAGCAGGTCGTGATCTGTCTCAAGGAGAGGGATGATCTGCCGGAGCATCTCCCCAAACGGATAAGCTCCCTCCATATCAATGTAAGAGAGGGGGACATCCGGGCAGACATAAGCTTCCGGCTGCAGGCCGGCGCCGTTATCCACCAGAACGATATGGATGTTTTCGGATTTTCCAAACAGACGAAGCCCTTTGATACACATCGGCACGAAGGCTTCACTTCCGGGTACGACCGTGATCAGGATGTACAGGGGATTCATATTGAAGTTCCTTTCCGGGGTTGGATCAGGTCTGGCGGCTTTTTACCAGCTCAATGATCTCCGCAACCCGCACATCGAAGGTATGATACCTGCTGACCTTATCGTGGACATTTCTCGCGATGGCAGCTCTTTCGTCCTCGTGGCTCAGATAGTAGTCGATCTTATCCAGCAGGTCCTGCCTGCTCTCATAATACACGTAATCTTCCCCGGGTACAAAATGCCGTTCCAGATCCACCTGATAATTGGACAAAAGGAATCCGCCGGCCCCCAGGATGTCATATCCGCGCAGCGGAATGGCGTGCTGAATGCTGCGCAGGGTGATGTTTAAGTTGATGCGGCTGAGTTTGAAGATATAGGGCATCTCCTCGAAATAATCGACCGGTCCCATATTCTCCACGCCCTTTGGCGCAAAGGCATTGTTGGAACGATATGTGTACAGCCTCACGGGGTGGCGTTCCCCGATGGCAGTGAGGATCCCCTTGCGCTCCCGGATGGTGATCTCCCGGTTGATGATATAATTGGCGAACAGGTATTCCAGTGTTTCCGCACTGTCCGGGTAGGGATACAGGTTGCTGGCTTTTTGGATCTCTTCTACCACATTCTTCGGCAGGGTTTCCTCGATGAAGTTGATCCCGTCTACCTGAAGCTGTGCCTGTATGAGCCCCTCTAGATACCCCTGGGAGTATTCATCCAGCTTTGGGAAAATTTCCTGATAGTACTGTTTTCGTTCCGTATAGAGCGAACCCACAAATGCGATGTCTGCGGCAAATTTTTCTTTCTGTTCCTTTGTGGGGACCAGGGCATCCAGCCTTCTGACGGAGGCCGCAAGCGGCAGGTATTCCACCGTTTGGATTCCGCCTTTCCGGAAGGTCTCGTACTGTTTGGAGTCAAACATCAATACGATGTTGCAGGGATTGATGACCTGGTAGGAATACAGGAAGATTTCCGGGTTGTCATAGATCCAGGAGACGTAGATATAGCCGTCGATCTTACAGACCTTTGAGACGACAGGCAGGAAGTTAAAGGAAAAGACGAAATCCGGGTCGTGCTGTTTGAGGGCTTTCAGGAATGCTTCCTCGAAGGCCGGATCGGAGCGAACACGGGACTCTTCATAGACATAAGGGTAACGGATGATCTCCAAAGGCTGCCCCTGCTCATCCCGGTAGTGTTTCAGGGCATCGAGCATGTCCATATTCGCAAAAAAGGTTGTAATGTCCAGATACAGGATTTTCATATCGATTCCTTTCCTGTTTATTTTGGCATTTCGGCAGGATTTGTCAAGGGAAGAGGGGTTTGGTACAATACAGAGGAAGGTCGGAAGGAGATCAAAAGATGCTGGAGTTCCCGGAACACTTTTTTGAAGAAGAGGTCCGCGACGGTTTTTTGGTGACGGAAATGATGAAACGGGCGTGGGCGGCGATGCTGCTCACGCTTGATGCTGTTGCGGAGCTTTGCGGGAAGTATCACCTTCGCTGGTATGCCAGTTCCGGGACGCTTCTCGGTGCGGTCCGCCATAAGGGGTTTATCCCCTGGGATGATGATATCGATATCGAGATGCCTCGCCGGGATTATATGACGCTTTTGGAGCATGCGGAGGAACTCCCAGAGCCGTATTGGATCCTCTCCATCTATTCCTCCGATACCTTTGATACCATGCACGCGGTGGTGAAAAACAACCGGGGGATGGATCGGATTTCTCCGGAGTACAGGCAGGTGCTGTTTCACGGTTTTCCTTTTATCGTGGGGATCGATATCTTCCCGCTGGACAGGCTTCCTTCGGATCCGGAAAAGGCGAAGCTGCAGAACCTGACTTATGTCTGGTGCTACAGTCTCCTTCACAAATATATGATTTTGGAGGACCGGAGCGAGCACGGAGATCCTGCATCCGAGGAGGAAGCGGAAGCGTTTCTGACAGAGATGGACGGGTTCTTTCAAAAACTTGAGGAGTCTTACGGAAATCTGATCCTTCCGGAAGAGGACCGGCCGCTGAAGAATATGCTCTGCCGCCTAGCAGACCGGATTGCGATGCTCTCACAGGACATGCCCTGCCATGGAGTGGCTTACTACGCCAGAATGCTGAAAAAGGACCATCCGGAATCCGCCGGAATGCCGGTCGCGTGGTTCCGGGAGGTGACAGAGCTCCCCTTCGAGATGATGAAGATTCCCGGGACGGCGCTGTATGACACGGCCCTCAGTGTACATTACGGTAGGGCGTATATGACACCTCAGAGGGGGCTGTCGATCCATGAGTACCCCTTTTTCCGGGGACAGGCCTATGTGCTGGCCTGTGAACTGGAGCTGGCGGAGCTGGAACTGCGGCAGCAGGATTGGCAGCAGGGGCCGCTTCACACGGGAACGGGCAGTTTGGAACTGCCGGATGCCGGAGAAAAGCAGGTTCTGGTCTATCTGTCCCTGGCCTCCCTGATGACGGAGGGACCTGCCGTGATGGAGGGGATGGAGCGGTTATTCGACAGAATTCTTTGCAATCCGGATATCCGTATCCGATATCTGGTTTTAGATGGGAACTCCTCGGATGTTTTAGCAGGCGCCATGCCGGGGCTGCTTGGGAGGTTCCGAGGATGGTTGAACACCCTCTCAAAGACGGGACTGTTCCTGGATGAGAGCGGAGATTACCGAAACGCCATCGCATCCTGTGATTCCTTCTATGGAGATGACGGGATCGTGGCGGAATTATTCAAAAATACCGGGAAGCCGATGGAGTATATCCATTGGCAGGAATGAGGTGTCGGGATGCCGTTTGAAAAGTCTTTTTTTCAGGGTGAGACGATCTGTGATTTCTATGTGCCGCCTATGATGAAGCGAGTCTGGGCCGGGCAGCTGGATATGCTGCAGGTGATCGATACCCTCTGTCGGGCAGCCGGGATTCGGTATTATGCGGCATATGGGACTCTGCTGGGCGCCGTGCGGCATCATGGGTTTATTCCATGGGATGATGACATCGATCTTTGGATGTTCCGGGATGACCTGATGCGGTTCGCGGAACTGGCGGAGCAGATTTTGCCTCAATACGGGCTGGAACTGATCACGCCCTATAATGAACCGGACTATAACAATCCAATCTTTGGAGTCTTTAATGGACGACATACCGATCTGTCTGAAGAGAGACTGTCAAAGTATTATGGCTGCCCGTTCAGCATGCGGATCGATCTGTTTGCACTGGACAATCTTCCGGAGGACGAGGAACTGATCATGGAGAAGTTCCGGCTGTCCAAAGAGGCCTGGGAGCTGGCCGAGATTTGGGAAGACCCTTTGGTTTCTTCTGCGCAGAAGCAGCTCCGACTTCGGATCCTGACGGAAGCGGTGGGCTATGAACTGATCGAGGAGATCCCGGTGAAGCAGCAGCTCTCTATGCTCTGCGACCTGGTGACGGCTTCCGATGGGCTGGATGAGAGTGAGTATGTGGCGAATGTGCAGGCTTTTCGTTACAATCCAAAGACTCGGTTTCGGCGGGAGTGGTTCGGAGAGCCGGTTTATCTGGAGTTTGAGGGGAGGAAGATCCCGGCACCGGCGGATTATGATGCGGTCCTGCGGATGATCTACAAGGATTACATGACACCTGTGAAAGGGAAGTCCGTTCATGGATATCCCTTTTACAAGGAGCAGATGGAAGATCTGCACCGGGCTTTCCGGGACAAGGGCATGGAGATCCCGGAGATTTTCCGGGAGTAAACGGAAGGAGCGTACATTGGCTTTTCTCAATCTGAGCAGGAAGGTGGGCGGACATGAACTGTATGTGGCGACACTTCCGCTGATGACCTCGAATATGTTTCTCCTGTGTGGCTCCGGACGGGCGCTTTTGATCGATCCCTCGGAGTCTGCGGAAACGGAGCATCTTCTGGAGGAACGGGGCATCACGGACCTCACCGCCCTCCTGACCCATGAGCATTTTGATCATATCTCCGGTGTGAACCGCTGCCGGGAGTGGGCAGATGCACAGCCCCGCGGAACCTGCATGGTCTATGCGAGCCGGGCCTGCGCGGAGATGATCCCGAATCCGGACAAGAGTCTGTCCCGGTATTTTATGAGTATGTTTATCGGCCGGACGGAGGAAGACCGGGAACTGGCGGCGCAGATCTTCCGAACGGATTATTCCTGTGATGCGGATGTGGTCTTTGATGGAGCGACAGAGCTGGACTGGGAGAATCTGCACCTCGTCCTGCGGGAGATGCCGGGACATTCCCCGGGGAGTATCTGCATCGAAATATGGACAGATGGGACACTGGCTGCGGTCGCTACCGGGGATAGCCTGGTGCAGGGGAATAAGGTGATCACCCGCCTGCCGGGAGGCAATAAGCAGGATTACAGGGAAGTGACGAGACCCTACCTGGAATCCATCCCCGGAGATACGCTGATCCTGCCGGGGCATGGAGCGGTCAGCTTAATGAAGGAACTGGAACTTGGGTAAAGCATCTTTATCCGGGTAAAAAAGGGAGATAAAGATAAAAACGAGGACTGCTTTTTACAGCAGTCCCCGTTTTTTCATATCATGCAATGCGTCTGTCAGGCATTTGATATCCGCATCCGTGATGTATCCGATATGACCGACTCGGAACACTTCATCCGCCCATTCTCCGCCGTTGGGGCAGACCCAGATCCCATATTCATCCTTCAGGATCCGAACGATCTCCTTTGCTCCGCCGCCGAAGGGTCGCAGGGCGGTGACGGCATTGGAGGGATCATCCGGCACTGCGATGAAAGGCAGATCCGCAATGGACTCGCGGAAGGTGTGCGCCAGCTGGGCGATCCGCTTTTGCTCTGCATCCAGTCCCTTTTTCGTGATGGAGGAGAGCCTTTCATGGATCTGCAGCAGAGTGGTGACGGCGGGGGTAAAGGGGGTCTGGCCCCGCTCCGCATTTTTCAGGGCCTGCTTCAGGCTCAGGTACAGGCAGGTTTCGGGGTTTTCCTCCACGCGCTGCACTGCCGCAGGGGCCAGGGCTACGACGGAAACCCCGGGCTGGACCGCCAGGGCTTTCTGGGAGCCTGTGATCACAGCGGCCGCCCCCAGGCGCTCTATATCCAGTTCATCAGCCAGAAAGGCGGAGATGGCATCCACCAGCAGCAGGATCCCGTTTTCTTTGCAGAACTCCGAAATCATCTCCATATCATACAGAAGGCCGGAGGAGGTTTCGTGCATATTCACCAGCAGGGCGGTGTGATCCTCCAGGTCCTTTAACTGTTCTCTTTTCAGCTGATGTCCAAAGGTGCACGGTACCTGTGTATAATTCCGGTGATGGAGAGCGCAGAGATCCGCAAAGCGCTGTCCGAAACTGCCGCCGTTGATGACGATCACCCGGTCCGTGTCTGAGAGGATGTTCATCACCATGGATTCCATGGCCCCCGTTCCGGAGGTGGTCAGAAAGACGCAACGGCTCTCCTGTGGTGCATGCAGGAGCCGGAGCATCATCTGCTCATTTTCCAACATCAGTTTTGAAAACTCCGGTGTCCGAAAGTAGGGGGAGGATTCCGCTCCGATCTTCAGGACCTCCGGATCCGACATCACCGGCCCAACCGTAAAATTCAGCATCTGTTTTTCCTCACTGTACGTAATCTGCCTGTCATTGAATGCGGAATTGTCTGTACTTCCATTTTAGCGGATTTGGCAGGGGGGTCAAATGTTTTTTCCTTGTGGGTTTTCCCTCGTTGTGCTACAATCAGGGCATTTCCTGCTTGATTCTCACTTTGATACGGCAGGGGATGCTGAAACGGAAGGTAGAAGCTTTCGTTATGCCGCTTTTGCAAGAAGAAGGGAGATAGAAATGGGTATCGGATTTTTGTTCCCGGGGCAGGGGTCCCAGAAGATCGGAATGGGAAAGGACCTGTATGAGCAGCTGCCTGCAGCGGCGGCGGTTTTGGACAGGGCCTGTGAATGCCTGGGGTATGATCTGAAGAAGCTGATGTGGGAAGGCCCCGAGGAGGATCTGAACAATACGCGTTATGCGCAGGCGGCCATCTATACCTGTAGTATGATGGCACTGGAAAAGGCGAAGGTAGCAGGGATGACCCCTGACTTTGCAGCGGGGCACAGTCTGGGGGAATACAGCGCTTTGGCGGCAGCAGGTGTTTTCTCTTTTGAGGAAGGCCTGCAGCTGGTCTGGAAGCGCGGAGAGGCGATGAGCAGACAAAACGGCAAGGGGACCATGGCTGCCGTCATCGGTGTGCCGGAGGAGGAACTGCTGAAAGCGGTGGAGCCCGTCAAGGACCGCGTGGTACTGGCTAATCTGAATACGCCTTCGCAGATCGTGATCTCGGGAGAAGGATCCGGGATTGATACCGTGGAGGAAGCACTTTCCGGCCGGGAGGGCGTGCTGGTGAAGCGTCTGGCGGTCAGCGCGGCTTTTCACAGCCCGCAGATGAAGGAGGCGGCGGAGATCATGACACCGATCCTGGAGAAGACGGAGTTTCGGACGCCCATATGTCCGGTGGTATCCAATGTGACAGGGAAGCCTTCCACCGATCCCGCGGAGCTGAAAGCGAATCTGATCGCTCAGATCACGGGGCAGGTCCGCTGGTATGACAGTATCCTGAATATGACACAGGCCGGTGTGGAGACCTTTTATGAGATCGGAAACGGCCGGATCCTGCGCGGCATGAACCGCAGCATCCCGGGCGCTGCAAAATGCGAAAGCCTGTAGTTGTCCAAAGAAAAGAGGCCTTCCACTCGGAGGCCTCTTTTTCGTGCTTATGAAGTTTCCCGGATCCGCTCTGCCCACTCCCGGAACTCCCGGATGGTCATCCCGTAGTCCGGGGTCTGTCCCTTTAGCCGCTCCGCGAGATCCGCCACCCGGTGGCTGCTGCCTTCCCCTGCCTGATCCTGCAGAGAGAAGGTCCCGGTCCGGATCTCTTCCCAGTGCTCCAGAAAGAGGTCCACGATGGCCTCATTCAGCTTCTGATAGGTGGAGCTTAAGGTCTCGGTCTCTTCATCGAAGGTCAGCTCTTTCTGGAACAGGATCTTTCCGGTGTCCAGCCCCTGTTCCAGCCGGTGGATGGTGACCCCCTTGGGGGTGTCCTCCAGAAAGCTCCAGATGTTGGGGGAGGCTCCCCGGTTCCAGGGAAGGAGCGAGGTGTGGAGGTTCAAGATCCGGTCCCCCAGGAGATCAATGACGTCCGCCTTCACGATGTGGCGGTAGTTGTAGCTCACCACCAGATCCGGCGACAGGTCCTGTATCACCTCCGGCGTGACCCGGTCCTCAAACCAGGTGACGCGGCATCCCTTCTCCTTCAGCCGGTATTCCAGCTTTCTCGCGATCTCATTGTTGCTAAGAAGCAGTACCTTCGTTTCTGACATGTTCTGAATCCTTTTTACTCCTCCGCCATCTTCAGAAGCTCATCCACACACCGCTTCGTGGACGCTCCGTCAAACCAGAACGGCAGGGCCTTGGGGTCCATGGCACCGGTGATGGCCTGGAGCTGCGCCACCAGATCCTCGTAGGTAAAGGCCCCCCGGGTGATGCCCAGCTTGTTGGTGATGCACTTATCCGGCACGCTCAGACCCGGCTGGTAGCTGATCACCGGGATCCCGCTCATGGCGCACTGCAGAAGGCCCATGGTGGTCATGCCCACGATAACATCGCTTTCCGCCACCGCTTCGTCCATGGTGCCTGCGGCCTCCAGGTGCCGGTACTTTTCCAGCATCCAGGGGGCTTCCTTGGGGTGGAACTTGATCCGGGGGATGAGACCCAGCTGCTCACAGGCGCGGCAGACCCCGTCGAAGGCTTCCACCTCCGTATATCCGTCGCTGGTGAGGTTGATGACGGACAGGGGCTGGGAGAGGAACAGGACGGTTTTGGGTGCGGACGCCTTCCCGGCGTACCGGTCCAGTCCCGGGTTTCCCGTGATGCGACAGATTCCTGCGGGGATCCCGTCGGCCTCCGCTTCCTCTTTGGCCAGCTCATCCATAACGAAAAAGGCATCCGGGAAGATGTACCCTTCCCCCAGGACAAATCGCCGTTTGTAATTGCTCCAGTAGTCCAGAATGGAGACGGTCTTTACCCCCGACGCTTTGCAAAGGCCGATGGCGCTGGTCTCCGTATCGCAGTTCCAGCTGGTGCCGGTGACCAGGATAAACGCCTGCCCCTGTGCGATCTTCTCCCGCAAAAGCGCCAGGATCGCTTCCTTCTCCGACCGGTACTGCGGTGCCTTTTCCCCGGCGGGGCCGGTAAAGAAGACCTGCACGGATACCCCCTCCAGGTTCCGGAACGCTTCCGTCACCGGATAGACACAGTCATATCCCCCGGGGTCGTTTGCCAGAAATACGAATTCCTTCACTTTGCGATGGCCTCTCTTTCCTCCCAGATCTTATCGATGGCGGTGAAGAAGTCATCGATGTCCTTCGGGGTGTAGGGGATCCGGCAGATATCCGCGGTGAGGAGCTCCTCATCGTGCATCCGCTCCACCACGGGGCACAGTCCCTTCCTGTATTCCTGGGTGGGGTGCTCGATAAAGGCGAAGGGATAGGTGGTCTCGTTAAAGACCCGCTTGTGCTTATACAGGTTCATAAGGTAGATGGGCTTTACATAGCCGGTGCCCAGAGGAAAGCCCTCCGCCTTCATGGCTCCGGCAAAGGTCTCCCGGGACATGCCCCAGACATTCCTGTCGAATTTCACCGGGTACATGTAATAGGAGTGGGTAAAGCCTTCCGGCACGGTGACGGGGGTAAAGCCGGGGCGCTTTTTGAAGTTTTCCGTGATCTGATCTGCCAGCGCTCTTCTGGAAGCCAGGAATCCGTCCAGTTTTTTCAGCTGCTCGATGCCGATGGCGGCGTGGAGCTCACTCATGCGGATGTTGCTGCCAAGGGCCACGGTATCCATATCTCCCTGCTCATCCAGAGCCACTTCTCCGTGGTTTCGGATGAGCTGGCATTTTCTGGCCAGTTCGTCATTGTCCGTCAGCAGGATCCCGCCCTCTCCGCTGTGGATGACCTTGTGGTAGTTCAGGCTGAAGACCCCGATGTCCGCAATGGTGCCTGCTTCCCGGCCGTTCACGGTGGCGCCGGGGGCCTGGGCATTGTCCTCGATGACATAGAGGCCGTGCTTTTTCGCGATCTCCATGATCTTCGGCAGGTCGCTGGGAAGGCCGAAGATGTTCACCGTGAGGATGGCTTTGGTGCGGGGGGTGATCCAGCGCTCGATCTGGGTCGGATCCATGGTGTAGGTATCCGGATCGATGTCCACGAAGATGGGCACGCCGCAGTTCATGAGGATGGCGCTGGCGGAAGCTACCATGGTATAGGGGGAGACCAGGACCTCATCTCCGGGGCCAACGCCGCAGGCTGCCACGGCGGTGTGGAGGCCGGTGGTGGCGGAGTTTACCGAGATGGCATGCTTGGAGCCGAAGCGCTTGCAGAAAGCTTCTTCGATCTCCCGGACCTTGGGGCCCCCCAGGAACTTTTCCCCGGAATTGGCCAAAAACGCGGAGAAACACCCGGAATTCATGACTTCCACCACGGCTGCGGTCTCCTCCGGACCCATGGTGCTGGTCCAGGGGATGGCCTCCTTTCTCACGGGCGTACCGCCCAGGATCGCGCATTTACTCATATCTGACTTCCTCCCTTTTCTGACTGATCCGTGAGCGCTCCAGCGCCTCCGCCACATACAGCGGGTAGACGGCATCCGAAAGCTCACAATATGGTTTTTCTGTTCCGTCCAGGATCCGGCGGATATTCTCGATGGCATTGCCCATGCAGGCGTCCTGTAACAGGCCCGTCTCATGACTCTTTGGCGTCAGCTCCGCAAAGCCCTGAAACAGGTGGTGGGGCCCCGTGCCGTACACCAGGATCTCATCCCCGCTGCAGCGCATCTCCGCCTTTCCCCTGGAGCAGTACAGGTCGATGTCAAAGAGGTAGTACTGCCTGTCGTCCACCCCTTCCGCATATCCCGTGATGCCCCCGGGAAGCCCGAAGGCAAAGCTCAGAGTCGGTTCCGGCTCCGCGGAGGTGGGGGTCTCCCCCAGGGTCTCTACCCAGTCGATGGGACTCCCCGTCCACATATGTAACAGGTCGAAGAGGTGGGATCCGGTATTTCGGATCCCCCTGGTGTAGCGGACGCCGATCTTCTGAAGTTCCCCAATCTCCCCGGACCGGAGCAGGTCCGTGACCCGGCGAAGTCCCCCGTTCCATCTTCTGGAGATGTTGGGGATCAGAGTGACACCGGATTCTTTTACCGCCCGCAGCAGTTCCTTTGCCTCCCCGGTATCCTCCGTCAGGGGCTTTTCGCAGAACAGGATTCGCGAGGTACCGGCCTGCAGGAGGCGCTTTACCAATGGCAGGTGCGTATCCGGCGGGGTGCAGATGCTGACCACGTCGATGTCCTTCAGGGCCCCTGTCGCCATGGCTTCTTCCAGAGAAGGAAAATAGGCGGCCCCCGGTGCGGCTTCCTTTAAGAGGGGTTCCTTGGAGGGGTCCCCGTCGATGCCGCAGACCAGCTCAAAGCCCTCCGACATCTCATAGGCTGCCACGTGCGTGGAAGGGTGGGGGCGCTGGGGCTCCGCCTCGTATAAAAGCCCGATCCGCCCCAGACCCAGAACGGCGGCTTTATACATGATCGGATCCTTTCATCATGGCGCGGTACTTGATCTCTGCGATGTTCCAGTCGTCCAGGTTGTCGATGTCCTGTACCTCCATCTCATCCATGATGAGGGGAGAGGTCTTCTCCGGCACCAGGGTGTGCTGGTCGATCATGGCCTTGGTCCGCAGGAAGTAGAACTGTCCTGCATCGTGATAGTAGGGCTCTAAGTCCTGAGATCTGGACAGCTCATATTCCTTCCATTTGTACTTCATATAAGGCCCGTCCAGGATAAAGCACCTCTGGGGCGGGAAGGAAAAACGCACCACCGGGATCACGGAATCGGCGCCGCTCTCCTCAAACAGGGCATTGGCCTTCCGCAGCTTTTCCGCGGTGATGAAGGGGGCGGTGGGATAGATGCAGCAGACGGATTCCGGCTCCTTCCCCAGCTTTTTATATTCATTCACCACTTCCAGCATGACATCGATGGTCATGGCGTGGTCCCCGGCCATCTCCGCGCTCCGGCGGAAGGGAAAAGAAGCGCCGTACTTTTGGGCGATCTCAGCGATCTCGTCGTCCTCCGTGGAGATCATGACCTCGTCAAAGACGCCGCTCTCCAAGGCCGCCTCGATGGAATAGGCCAGGATCGGCTTGCCGCAGAACTCCTTGATGTTTTTTCTGGGGATTCTCTTGCTGCCACCCCGGGCAGTGATCATTGCGATTTTCATAGGCTCCTTCTTTCTATAAAGAAAATGTGTGACCAATATGCATATCTTATCACGAATTGCTTCTTTTATGAAGTGTCGCCGGGAAGTGTGGCACAGATAAAATAACATACAATATATAGTTTTCACCTTGAAACGGCACACAAGATATGGTAACATAATCTGTGCGCGGGTTTGTCGCGTAAGTGTGTGTTTGGGGGAGGAGATCCGGACATGAAAGTCATCAAAAGAAGCGGCATGGAGGTCGATTTCGATCTGTCAAAGATCACCAATGCCATCAAGGCAGCGAATAAGGAAGTCGATCCCATCTATCAGCTCAATCCCTACCAGATCGAGGCAGTGTCCCGTATGGTGGTGGACAAGATCGGAACCAACAGCTATGCGGTTCAGGTGGAGGATATCCAGGATCTGGTGGAGACCAGCATCATGGAGATGCGCGGCTATGAAGTGGCGCAGAAGTACGTCCGCTACCGGTACAAGAGAGAGTTAAAGAGAAAGTCCAATACCACGGACAATGGCATCCTGGCCCTCATCGATCACTTAAACGAGAGCATCAACCAGGAAAATTCCAACAAGAACCCCGTCATCAATTCCACGCAGCGGGACTATATGGCCGGCGAGGTGAGCAAGGATCTCACCATGCGAGTGCTGCTTCCGGAGGAGATCGTGAAGGCCCATGAGGAGGGCATCATCCATTTCCATGATGCGGATTATTTCGCACAGAAGGAGCACAACTGCGACCTCATCAACTTAGAGGACATGCTCCAGAACGGCACCGTCATCAGCGAGACCCTCATCGAGAAGCCCCATAGCTTCTTCACCGCCTGCAACGTGACCACCCAGATCGTGGCTCAGGTGGCCAGCAACCAGTACGGCGGCCAGAGCTTTACCCTGTCCCATCTGGCTCCCTTCGTGGAGGTGAGCCGTCAGAAGATCCGCCAGACCGTCATCGAGGAGCGCACCGCCTGTGGGGACTCCCTGGATGAGGACAAGGTGGAAAAGATCGTGGAGAGCCGCCTGAAGGAGGAGATCCGCAGCGGCATCCAGACCATCCAGTATCAGCTCATCACCCTGATGACCTGTAACGGACAGGCTCCCTTTGTCACCATGTTCATGTATCTGGACGAGGTGCCCGAGGGCCGTACCCGGGACGACCTGGCGATGCTCATCGAGGAAGTCCTGATCCAGCGTATGCAGGGTGTGAAGAACGAAAAGGGCATCTGGATCACTCCGGCCTTCCCGAAGCTGATCTATGTCCTGGACGAGGACAATATCCACGAGACCTCTCCTTACTGGAACCTGACGCAGCTGGCTGCCAAGTGCACCGCAAAGCGCATGGTCCCCGACTACATCTCCGCCAAGGTCATGCGGGAGCTGAAAAAGGGCGATGTGTACCCCTGCATGGGATGCCGCTCCTTCCCCACCGTGGAGGACGGACAGCGCAATCCCGAC
>JAFYFY010000125.1 GCA_017543485.1 Lachnospiraceae bacterium
ATGCTCCTGCCCCATGACCTCATCCACGGTCCGGGGGCGCATCCGCGCTGCCAGGGGGGATTCGGTCTCCTTTTTTTGTTCCGTCATGTAGTTAAACAGATCCAGTTGGTCCACAGTTTTTCCTCAGATCCCCTCCGCATCACTCTGTGATGCGCACATCACTCCGTGATGCACGCGTCACTCTGTCATGCGATACAGTTCCACATCATCCATGGTGCCCCAGCCCTGGGCTGCGGCCTGCACATGGAATCCCACGGTCACGCTCTCTCCCTGGGCCACCTCCACGCCTTCGATGACGGGATTCTGCCACTGGACCCAGCCGTTCGGGGTCACCTTTGCGGTGACGGGGTCTTTGTCCCCCACCTGCACATAAAGGTAGATGTCGCAGTCTCCGCAGTCCCCGCCCTGGAAGAATCCGGCCGCGCCGTAGGTTCCCGGAGCCAGATCCGTTACGGTCTGATAGACGTCGAAGAAAAGGTCCGAGGTGCTCCAGAAGTGGTACGCCTTCTCCCCGGTCTTTGCATCCGAGGCCTTGGTCTGGACATCCGTGGGATCCGCACTTCCCTCGTAGCGCACCTGCCACATGGAGGCATCCTCCTCCTCGAAGCTTCCGTTGGCCAGGAAGTTCACATTCATCACCTTCACCACGGCCACGACCTTCCCGCCGTCGTAGGTGCCTTCCACCTTGTACTCGCCGCCCTTATTTGTATTTACGGCTGCCAGATCCGATGCACTCCACTCCACATCGATGGTCCGGTTCAGGGCGCGGTTGTTAAAGATGGCATTCACCCGCTGCGGCATCTCGGGGGCGCTTCCGATGGCGGTCTCGATGACGGGATCCTCCACCATCTCCACCTTCGGCTCGCAGACGGTACCGGTCCGGAGATACCGGAACACCCCGAGAGAGGGCAGCTCCGTGCCGCCAAAATCAAAGAAAGCCTGATTGTCCCAGGAGCTGCCGCCGTAGTAGACACCCGCATCCTTGGGATCATAGTCCGCGGCATAGCTGCTGGCCCATCCGGATCCGTACTCCTCCCAGATGGGGAAGTTGGCGGTATAGCCGCCGTCCGATACCGGCGTCCAGGCGCCCTCCCAGTAAAAGCACCCCACGGCTCCCGCCTCGGCGGAGGCTGCGATCACATCCCGCACCGCCTGGGCCTGGCACTGCACGGAGGCCTGATACTGCCCGGTGATATCCTCTGCGGAGACGCTGTTGCCGGTGCCGTCTCCCTCCTCTCCCGTATAGGGAAAAGCGGTCTCTAAGATCATCACCTCTTTGTCCGTGATCTTTCGCACGGAGGCAAGGACCTGCTGCATGTTCTCGAAGGGCCCGTGCCAGTAGGGGTAGTAAGAAACCCCAAAAATGTCATAGTCCAGCTTCTGGTCCTTCAGCCAGTTGGCCTTTTTGTAGATTCCGTCGGGGTTGTCCACATCGGTAAAGTGCACCGCGATGCGGATGTCCGCATCATATTCCCATGCCACATCCCGCACGGCCTGGGACCCGGCCTTTAAGAGCTTGATCACATTGGCATCGAACCGCTCTCCGCTCATGCCGGGGTTGATCTCGTTTCCGATCTGGACCATGCCCACATCCGCGCCGGCGTCCAGGATGCTCTCCAAGCTCTCTTTGGTGTAGGTATAGAGCGCCTTTGCCTTTTCGTCCGCATTCAGATCCGCCCAGGCCTTGGGGACCATCTGCTTGGAGGGATCCGCCCAGAAATCGCTGTAGTGGAAGTCCACATTGAGCTTCATCCCCACCTCGGCCGCCCGCCGTCCGATGATCCCGGCGGTCTCCGCGTTGCAGTTTCCGCCGCCGTAGCCGTGGCCCTCCGCATCGAAGGGATCGTTCCAGACCCGGACCCGCACATAATTCAAACCGTTTTCGGCGAAGATCTCAAACAGGTCCTGTTCCTGCCCTGCGGCATTCTTCCAGGTGACGCCGCTGGCTTCCTCCGCCAGCACGCTGGACAGGTCCATGCCCAGGACGTACTCCTGGTTCAGATACTCCACGGGCTGGATATAGATGTCATACTCCGGGGCCTCCGCAGGGGCCTCATAGGTGTAGCGCACATCCACTGCGGGGCGGGAGCGCTTTTCCGCCGGCTCCTCTCCGTAGATCCGGCCCTCCGGCTCCTCTTCCTTCGCCGTCTCCTCCACCTGATCCGTCTTTTCCGGGCCGGTCTTTCGGCCGCTGACGCCGGTGCTCTGGGCTTCCTGGGTCTCCTGGGGTTTCGCTTCCTCCGTCGCCTGGGCTGTCTGCACCGCATCCTGTGCCGGTGCCGGTACCGGCGCTTCCTGCGCGCCGCCGCATCCCCCAAGGGTCATGGCCGCAACCGCCGCTGCCGCCAGCAATCTGCCCAGTCTTCCCGCCTTGTATCGTTTCATTCGGTGCCTCCTTCTTTCCTCTCTATCTTGCTTTTACCGTGACCTGCTGCATTCTCCTGGTGGTCTTTTTCCCGGAGAACAGGTGAAATTCGATGTCGTACTCTCCCGGAACCTCCGGCACCTCCATCAGGATCTCCAGCTCTCTGTCCATGGGGTTGAATCTGGCTGAACCGAGGGTGCTCCGCAGCTCCCCCTGCTGCAGAAAACTCCAGGTCAGCTGCCACTGCGCGTCCGGTGTGGCGATGCTTTCTTCCTCTCCGTCCAGGATGGAAAAGGAAATCCGCAAAAACGCCCCGGCCTTCACTTCAAAACAGCGTGTGACCGCCACATTCCCGTCCCGGGTCACGGACCAGACGGGACAGATCCCGAAGGTCCGGATCACTTCTTCTTCCCATTTCCGGTAAAATGCCAGATCCTCGTCGTGGCGCTCTGCCGCGCTGCGCATCCGGCGGATCTTCTCCCTGCTTTCCTCCGGCGTATGGGGGCCGAATCCGGGATGGAGTCCCCGAAAGATCCCGGGGTCGCCGTAGGCATCCGTCTCGCCGTAGAGCTCCTCGTAGAAGTTTTCAAAGCTGTAGTCCGCCGGCCCCACGTCCGGCTCAAAATCCTTGAGATGTCCGGGCCAGCACAGGGTTTCGTAGGGGCGAAGCTCCACCAGCTCCGGGACCTTATACAGCAGATAGTTAAAATATCCGCTCCACTCACTGGCAGCCCCCGCTTCGATCTCGGGATACTCCGCGCTCATCCGCAGGAAGGCCTCCTTGCAGATCACCTCCGGCATATGCACATCAAACATATAAGTGGGGAGGCCTTTCGCCATACAAAACTCCCGGTTCGTGAACCGAAGCCTGTCAAAGGAGGTGGGAGATCCCTGACTTCCCCGCCAGCGGCGCAGGTCTCCCTGATGGTAGGCGATGTATCTGCCCTTCTCCCGGTCCAGGAAGAAGTCCTCTCCCATCTCCCGCAGGGGGAGATAATCATCGTCACTCATGAGAAAGATGGGATCCACCTCCGGCCTGGCCACAGCCCTGGTCCGCAGGAAGATATTCCGCCGGCTGTGATCCTCCGGCAGAGGGTCCCCTCCCAGGAGTTCTTCGTCGGTGATATATCGGACGGACAGCCTCCCCTGATATCCCCCTTTCACTTCCCGTGCCACCGCAGCCGGACAGCACAGCACCAGTTCCTCCAGAAAGGGCATGTAGGCATCCAGATAGGGAAGACACCGCAGAAGATCCCGGGAGCGCCCGGTGAGGATCAGCATCTGCCGCAAGGGTCCCCCGGGTGCAAAGGCCTCTTTTTCCTCCGGCCTCCGGATCAGATCCGTCAGTTCCTCTATGGCCGAGAGTGCGCTGCGGGTCACCTCCTCCCAGGAGGTTCGCCGGATGGGTTCGGGCTCTGTCTTCGGCTTTCCCATCCTTAGGAGCCCTGCAAACCCTTCCGCATCCCCGGGGTCAAAGTATTCCGCTTTGCCCTCCGTCACTTCCCGGAGCACGGGGATATCGCTGCAAAGGACTCTCGCTCCGCAGCACATCCCCTCCACCGCAGGCAGACCGTACCCTTCCGCAAAGCTGGGAAAAGCCACGGCTTCACACCCCCGGTACAGCGCATAGAGCTCCGCGTCCGAGGTCCTGTCCAGATAGATCAGCCCCTTACCGAACTGCGCATGGGAGCGGATCCGCTCCTCCAGGGCTTTCACGTTCCATCCCATCTTGCCGGCGATCACCAGGCGATACCCTTCGCCGTACAGCCCCGCGTCAAAGGCATCCAGGATCAGGGCGTGGTTCTTTCTGGGCTCCACCGTCCCCACCATGAGGACGTAGGGGGCTCCTTCCGTGATCTCCCGGATCCGCTCCGAAATCTCCGGCTCTCCCTTCGGCTCATAAAAGTCCATCCCCAGACCGATGGCTCTGCAGCGCACCGCTCTGCCCGGAAGGACCGCTTCCGCCACCTGCTGAATATCCGTGATATTGGACCGGGCGGATAAAAGGATCAGATCCGCGTACTCCAGACAGGCGGAAAAGAGCCCCAGAAATCTGGCCTGGGTGAGTTTCTCCACATAGTCCGGCCAAAGCACGGGGATGATGTCCTGAAGGAAGATGACGATCCGCACCCCCCGGGCCTTCAGCTCCGGATACAGAACCGCCCTGGGGAGGGGCGAATGGTGGACGGAATCGATGTCAAACAGGATGTCTCCGGGTGCAAAAAAGTCATACCCCATCCCCTTTCCCGCAGGGGAAAGAGGCCTGATTTCCCGAAAGCCCTCCGCCGGGACATTGTAAAACAGCTTCTTCTCCCGGTCATAGCAAAACAGCTCCGGTGCCCGCCCCAGATCCATCATGGATCCGATCAGCTTCCGGACGACTCTCTGGATCCCGGTGAGATGTCCCGCTCTCATGAAATTGGATACGTCGATCAGGATCCTGCTCATTTCACCAATACCTTCATCGCCATCTTCTTCAGACGGATCTTTAACCCCAGCGGGAGCCTGCGGCCGATGCCGAAGGCAAAGGTGATCAGCCTCTGTTTGAGCGTGGTCTTTTGCGAACGGGCCCGCTCCATCCAGAACAGATTCCGGAAGCGGACATGCCGCGCCCGGACATCGGGCCTGCCGGCAAATTCCTGCAGGACCCTGCGCTGCATCTGTCTTTCATCCTCTCCCTCCCGGGGAGTGCGCAGCCCCTGGTCCATCCCCTCCGGGAAGACCGCTTCCGGCAGATCCCCCCAGATCCCATAGCAGGCACAGTCCGCCGTCAGCTCCGGGGGCACCTTCTCAAAGTCCGCATAGTCCACCGTCCCGGTCCGGGAGGTGGCGATGTACCGCACCAGACTCTCCGGCAAAAGCGCATCCGGATCCGATGCCTGCTCCCGGGACAGGCGGATCAACCCGGTAAGGGCATCCTCCCGGCCGTCACTTTTCGCGGTAGTACTCATAGATTTCCCTCACGGTGTCCAGGATATCATGCTCCGGCTGCCATCCCAGCATCCGGGTGATCTTGGAGTGATCGCAGCAGATGGTGGGATTTTCGATGGGGCGAAGGAGCTTGGGATTCACCGTCAGCTCGATGGGCTGGTCGCAGTATCCCGTCACCGCCTCCAACAGTTCCCGCAGATGGAGGCTCCGGCCGCTTCCCACGTTGTAGATCTCCGTGCAGTCCTCGCTCTCCACGATCATCCGGTAAGCCCGGACGATATCCCGGACATCGGAGAAATCTCTGCGGATCTCCAGATTGCCGGTCTGCATGACGCCGGGCTTTCCGCTTCTGGAGATCTCCGCCGCCTGCTTGCACCAGCTGGGAATGACGAAGCTGTCTGTCTGCCCCACCCCGGTATGGTTAAAGGCCCGGACATGATAGATCCGCAGTCCGTATTTTTCATGATAGACCCTGGAAAACTGCTCCTGGGTCACCTTGGAGATGCCGTAAGGGTTGTTGGCGCTCACGGGCTGGCTCTCGCTGATGGGGCTCTCGGAGGGGACGTACTCCTCGCTGGAGCCGATGAGGAGGATCCGGGGATCCTGCTCCATATCCCGCACCGCATCCAGGATGTTCAGGGCGCCGCAGACATTGATCTCCAGGGTCTGCTGCGGGATCTTCCAGGAGAGGCCCACGCTGCTGATCCCTGCCAGATTCACGATAAATCCGGGCTTTACGTTGTAGATGATGGACTTGACGCCCTCGGTATCCAGAAGGTCGCATTCGTAGGTCTTTTCAAAGACATCCTCGAAGCGTGCGCCGCTCCGGTCACTCCCGTAGACTTCATATCCCCTGGCGGCAAATTCTCTTGCCAGATAGGGGCCCACAAATCCCCCTGCACCGAAAATGAGTACTTTTTCCATGTTCCGACCTTTCCGTGAAATGTTCCGTATGTTCCGTGTTTTCTATTCATCCGCCAGCAGCGGTTTCAGCTGCCCGGCGATCTGTCCGTATGCTTCGTCCCAGCTGGGAAAGTGAAGTCCTTTCAGACTGTCCCTGCGGGCCCGGTAGGCATCTTCCTCCCCCTCATACCGCGCCAGAGCCTCACACAGCGCCCCGGGGTCGTCCTGAGGGAAGTATTCGCAGGCATCTCCGCCCACCTCCCGGATCACGGGGATATCCGCTGCCATCACCGGCAGCCCTTTTTGAATGGCCTCCACCACGGGCAGGCCGTATCCTTCGGAGTAGCTGGAAAAGATGAGGAACCTGGCGTGCTCGTACAGATCCCGGATGTCCGCATCCCCCAGCCCTTCGTAGTGCCGGATCCCGGTGCCGAAATCCGGGTGTGCGTGCAGCCGTGCCTCAAACTCCTCCATGTTCCAGCCCATATAGCCGGCAAAGACGATGCGGTACCCTCTCTCCCGGAGGGCCAGGTCATAGGCATCCAAAAGGAGCTTATGGTTCTTTCGCGGCTCCACCGTCCCCACCATCAAGAGAAACGGCCGGTCCGTCAGTCCTTCCCGCTCCGAAAAGGACGCCCCGCCATCCCCCGAAGACGCTCCCGCAGGCCGGATATCCGACCCCAGGGGCACCACCTCACAGGGAATCTGCCGCGCTCCCACCCGCTCCGAAAGCTCCGAGAGCTCCCGCTTCGTCTCCTGCGCCGTGGTGAGGAACAGGTCCGCGAACTGCATATGCGCCCCCAGGTAGTCCAGGAAGTTGTACACCGTGCGCTCGATGCAGGTCTGGGGGTAGTAAATGGGGATCAGGTCATACAGGAAGCAGCAGATCTTCGCTCCTCCCGCCTTCAGCTGCGGCAGGAGAAAGCTTCGTTTCATCCGGTCCAGCCAGACTGCGTCGATGTCGAAAAACACCGCCTCCGGACCGATCTCGGAGATGTCCACCCTGCGCTTTGTCACCATCTTTTCCTTGACCCCGCTCCCCTCCCGGTAGTACCGGACGAAGAGCGCGCTGTCGATCTCGTGGTAACAGTCCTTCAGCGCATTGTATTGCAGGAAGACCTCGCAGATCTCCGGGTCGTCCGCGATCCGAAGGCATACCTCCCGGGTCACTCTCTGGATCCCCGTGATAAATGTGGCCAGCGTCAGCACGCTGACATCGATGTAGAGTCTTCTCATGGGATCCTCACAAAAATACTTTCCGGATGATCTTTTGCAGGGGCCCCGGGAGTTTTTTTCCGAAGGTCCGCAGCGAGGATTTGTCCGTCAGCGCATACAGCTTTCCGAAGAGCAGATACTTCAGGCCCTTTCTTTGCACGAAATAGGGATTGTTCTCCCACTCCATGTGGTAGATGGCCGCCACGCTGGAGCCCGCAAAGCTCCTGAGCACCGCCTCCCGAAAAACCTCCCGGTCCTCCCCGTAGCGCTTTCTCCAGGGAGCCTCCTCCCGCTCCTCCGGGAGCCTTTTATAGGTTCCGGAAAACAGTGCCTGAAAGAAGGCTTCGTTGTCCAGATCCCGCATCCGCGACAGATCCGGCTTCCGGGGGTGGGTCCCCACATTTGCCGTCAGCGTGCTGCGCAGATAATGAAATTCGCTTCCGGAGCGCTCCATGGACGCAGCCGATGCGTCAAAGAGCTTCCCGTAAACCTCGATCTGTTCCTCTGTCACGTTTTCTCCTCACCGGATCCGGCTTTTATCGCGGCCCGTCATATTCCGGAACAGCTCCATGTATTCCCCTGCGATGACTGCCGGCTCATACATGGGAAAGTCCACCTTTTCCTCCCCCAGAAGGATGGCCTGTGCCCGCTTGTCCAGCCACTCGGCCTCGTCATAGGGGTCCTCCACATACACGGCCCTGCCCCGGGTCACCTCGTAAATGCAGGATTCCTTCGTGCAGACCACCCGTTTTCCGAAGTGCATGGCCTCGATGGGAGGCATCCCGAAGCCCTCAAAAACGCTGGGAAACAGGAATACCCTGCAGTTTCGGTACAGGGCGTCGCGCTGCGCATCCGGGATGAAGCCCGTCCGGATCACACAGTCCCGGATATCCATCTCCCGCACCAGGGCGTCAAACTCCTCCGCGCCGCCGGAGACTCCGCTCACCACCAGCGTAAAGGGCGTCCCCTGCTCTTTAGAAAGGAGCACCGCCCGAAGGACTGTGGCGAGATTTTTGTGGGGCAGCAGGGAGCTGACGCAGTAATCGTACTCCCCGGGCCGGATGCCCAGCTTTGCAAACAGCTCCCGCTCCTCCGGGTCCTGCGCACTCTCCCCGGCGCTTCCGGTGAGTTCGATGGGGTCGTAGATCCGGCAGACCCGGTCCTGTGAGATCTCAAAATGCCGCAGCACATCCTGCCTGCAATAGTCCGAGATGGTCACCACCCGCCGGCTGGTGCGGCAGGCCGCCTTCCAGGAGCGCCGTAAAAAAGCCCTCCGGAGCTTTGAAAAATACTCCGGAAAATGCATCGCCTGCAGGTCGTGGATCACCGTCACGTAGGGAACTTTTCCGTCGGAGCGGGGCTTGCAGTACACCGGGATCAGCACCGCATCCACTCCTTCCCGTTTCACTTCCCGGTCGAAGAACAGGTTCTCCCAGGCGATCCGCAGGGGCTGAAAGGAAGCGTCCACCCGGCACAGGTGCCTGTGCATATTAGGGAACCGCTCAAACTCCGCAAAGCTCTCATGATTGTTTTTCGTGGTAAACAGGACAAATTCCGTCTCGGGAGCCGCCTGAGCAAAACCCTTTAACAGGTTTCTCGTAAAGCTCTCCGTCCCGCCCACGATCCCCGGCCGCAGCCAGATCAGATAGACGCCGATCCTCATAACAGCACCTTCACTCCCTCGATGGCCAGGCACTCAAACAGATATAAGGGACTGTAGCCGTTCGCCAGATAGCAGTACAGAAAGCGGTCCCGGATCCTTCCCAGAGAGGCCTTCAGGCTCTTTCGGTTGCTGGCGCCCCCCATGGAAAATTCCGCCAGGACCTTCGGGATGGTCACGATCTTTGCCCCCTGCTTTCGAAGCTTCAGATACAGCGCATAATCGTCATGGATCCCCTTGCAGGCAAAGGGTCTGTTCCCCAGAAGGGAGCGCCGCACAAACATGGTGGGGTGATTCCAGTCCCTGGAGGTCTGGAAGCCGCGGAGTCTGGCCCGCTTTCGCACGGCGGCGCCGTTTGTCTTTCGGATGAGGATGTCCCCGAAGGAGATGTCGCAGCCCGTCTGTGCAAAGGTCTGGGCGCTTCGGCGGATGGCGTTTTTGCGGTACACATCCCCGGCGTTTAAGATCCCCACGATCCGGGCCCGGGCTCTGGCGACGCCCTTGTTCATGGCATCATAGATCCCTTTGTCCGGCTCGCTGGTCACCACGTACCGGATGCCCAGGCTCTCCGCTCTTTGCCGGTAGCTTTCGATGATCTCCAGGCTCCTGTCGGTGGATCCGCCGTCCACCAGATGATACTCCGCGGGGGGCCTCGTCTGATTCAGCACTGATTCGATGGTGCGGGGGAGCTCCTTTTCACTGTTTCGGCAGATGGTCACCACCGCTGCCGTGGGCAGCTCCATTCCGGCGCTCTCCCGGGCATAGGTGAGATTCCCGAAGGCTTTGTTCACATAGGCGCCGGGCTTAAAGCCGGGATGTGCATCCCCCAGCCGGGACAGGACAAACAGCGCCGGATGGAAGGCCTTCGTCAGGAGGATATGCCGTCCCCTGGCCCCCGCCAGACGCTGTACCTCTTTGCTGGTGCACAGATATTCGGGATCCTGGGGCAGCACCAGCCCCGTCTCGCCGGAGAGGATGGCCTCGTAGATCCGTTCACAGAGTCTGTCGATGCGGATGGCGCTGCGGGCATTTTCCTCCAGGGGAAACAGGGGCAGAAACCTGGCAAAGGTCTCCAGACTCCCGTAATTCCCCTTGCATCCGGGCCCGTAGACCATGGGCAGCCGGAAGATGCAGACCCCGAAGGAATCGTCTGCCAGCTCCGACAGATACTTTTCCGCCCGGAGCTTACTCTCCCCGTAAAAGGATGCGGGGGCAGGCTTCGTGCGGCGGGTGATCTCCTTTGTCCGTCCCAGGGGCGCACTGTCCCCGTAGACGATGATGCTGCTTAAGAACAGGAACTGCCGGACCCCCTGCTCCTTTGCCTTCTTCGCGCACTGTGCGGTGAGGTCCGCATTGACGCGAAAATACTCCTCCCGGAGGGATTCCTTCCCTGCCACATCCACATGGGCGATGCCGGCGGTATGGAGCACGGCGTCGTACCCCCGAAAGGAGATCTCCTCCGCGCCCTCCCGGACACTCACCAGCGTCACCTTTAACCGCTCCGGCAGCACCGCCTCATGATCCTTCGCCCATTTGGCAAAGGCATTTGCGATATATCCGCTTTTTCCCGTGATCAGGATCCGTTTCATCTCCGCTCCGTCCGTTTCAGGGCTCCGGTTCCGCCCTCTACCACGCCCTCATGCTTCAGGACACCCACCACGGTGCCCACGATGCACACGATGTCTAACAGCAGGCAGTAATGCCTGGCGTAATATCCGTCATACTGGGCCTTCCGGGGGATCTCCAGCTCGTCCCGGCCGTTGATCTGGGCCCAGCCTGTAAGCCCCGGCAGGATGTCATTGGCTCCGTACCGGTCCCTCTGGGCGATGAGATCATCCTGGTTCCAGAGGGCGGGTCTGGGTCCCACGATGGCCATCTCCCCCTTCAGGATGTTGATGAGCTGGGGCAGCTCGTCCAGACTCGTCTTTCGAAGAAAGGCCCCCACCTTTGTGATGTACTGTTCGGGATTTTGCAAAAGGTGCGTGGGCACATCCTTGGGGGTGTCGGTGCGCATGGTCCGGAATTTCAGGATCTCAAAGGTGCTCTTGTGGATCCCGATCCGCTTCTGCCGGAAAAAGACAGGCCCGGGGCCGGAAAGCTTCACCGCCAAGGCGAGTCCCAAAAAGAAGGGGCCCAGAAGCAGGAGCGCCGCTCCCGCCAGCACTCTGTCCAAAACCGCCTTGACCTTACCGTAAAAGCTCCTCTTCATGATGGATCTTGTCCTCCCTGGTGATATCCTGTCCCATCTGCACTTCGATGACATTCATATCCGTATCCGCCATCAGCGTGTGCTTCTGCCCCGCCTTCAGGGTGATGACGCTGCCGGGGGACACCCGGCTCTCTTCGCCGTCCACGATGACCCGTCCGCGGCCGTAGGTCACGGTCCAGACTTCATCACGATACCTGTGGGAGTGGTACTTCATCCGGTTTCCCGCCTTCAGGGTGACCTTGATGGTCAGGGCATCCGACTGGGCATCGATGACGGTGTAGGTCCCCCAGGATTTCTCCGCATAGCGGACCTCCTCGTCGATCTTTTCCACATAGGGCTTCATATAGCTGCTCTGCTGCTTGTCGGACACCAGGATCCCGTCGCTGCTGGCGGCGATGATCATGTCCCTGCACCCCATGCACAGGATGGGGATGTCCAGCTCATTGACCACATTGGTGTTTTGGCAGGTGTCATCCGTGATGACGTTGCCCTTCACCGGGTCGCTCATGACCTCCGCCATCATGTTCCAGGTGCCCACATCCTTCCAGCTGCCGTTGTAGCGAAGGACCCGGATGGCGGGCTCCTTTTCCACCACTGCGTAGTCGAAGCTGATCTTTTCCAGGGTCTCGTACTTTCCCAGAAGGTCCCGGTAATCCGTAAAGGAGAGCAGCTCATGGCAGCGCTTTAGCAGATACCCCAGTTGCAGACCAAAGACCCCGGCATTCCACAGCGCACCCTGCTCCAGATAGCGCTTTGCGGTCTCCAGGTCCGGCTTCTCCTTGAAAGCGGATACCCTGCTCACCGCCTCCCGGCTCTCCGGGATCACATACCCATACTTTTCGCTGGGGTAGGTAGGTTCGATGCCCATCAGGTTCAGATTTGCACCTTCCTTACAGGTCAGCTCCGCCAGCCTGGCCACGGTCTCATAGTAGGTGATGTCCACGTAGGGGTCCACGGGGCAGATCACCACGGGCTCCTCCTCCCCGGCTCCCAGTTCATCCTTCAGATAGGCGGCCGCCAGGGCGATGGCAGGGAAGGTGTCCCGTCTGCAGGGCTCCACGCAGACATTTACCCGGTCTCCCAGCTGGTTGCGGATGGCACTGACCTGGCTTTTGCCGGTGGCGATGGTCACATGCGCATCGGGATTGGCCTCCAGGATCTGGCCATAGACCCGCTGGACCATGGACTCATAGGACCCGTCCTTTGCGCGAAAAAGGGTGAGAAACTGTTTGCTGCGGACATCATTGGACAGGGGCCAGAGGCGCTTTCCGCTTCCCCCCGACAAAAGTACGATCTGCAAGATGCGTTCTCCTTTTCTTCTTTGATATAGATAATCAATCTATTTTACCCTAAAAGATGGTTTCATGCAATCGGCAGACAGGCAAAAAGGCCTCCCCTCCGCAAAGAGAGAAAGGCCTTTTGGCTCCTGTTCCGATTCGGGCTCACCGCTGCAGTCTACTTGGACATTCTCGGCTCTTCTATGATGACCTTCTGTCCGCCGTTTCCGGCTGCCAGACTGGGCCGTTTCTTTGTGAGGTCCTTCAGCTCCTTCTTCGAAAGACTGTGTGCCTTGATGCTGGCGATCTTTTTCAGTCCCACATCCTGCACGTAGGCTTTGCCCCGCAGGGTCTCATCCACGGGCTGGATCATCTCGTCCTGATCGAAGAGCTCCGCCTTCGCCGCGATGGGATCGGTGTACTCCTCTCCCGTCACGGTCCTGTAGCGTTCCTTCAGCATTTTGGAGATCCGCTCCACCGCCACGATCTTGTCCATGGTTCCGTCGTTCTTGATCCCGTCGTCTGCCTTGTGCTGGAAATACAGACTGCACTTGTTCAGGATGTCCGAAATGGCGTCTATGTACTCCTGTTCAGGGTTCTGATCCCCCCCGGACAGGGTCTGGAGCTTCGTGTCCAGCTCCTGCACCGCCCGCATGATGTCGTTGTATTCATTGGAGTTCCAGGAGACCCCTTCTGCGCCGTCCTTGAGCATTTTGTGGCAGGTCTTCAGGATCTCGCTTTCCGTATGACAGAACTTGGCCGCCGCAAAGTCGACCTTACCCGTATCCGGATCCGGGTAAAGCGGCTCCACATAGACAGGCTCCAGATCCGTTCCCAGCTTGCACACCCGCTGATCCTGCTTGTAGATCTCAAACATCAGGTGCCGGAACTCATTCAGCTTGGCCAGCGCTCCTTCGTATCCTTGCGCGAAATCATCAATGGGCTGCAGCCGCTGCAGCGCGCCCCCCAGGACCGCGCCGTAAGTTTCATGCGTAATGATATGCATATTGTCCAGTGCGCTGCTGAACAGATCTTCATTTTCCTGATACAGCGTTTTCGCTCTCTCAAGGATCTGCGGGTCAAAATCCTCGACCTTGTCCGGATCGAACTTCTCCCCCGGAAGATCCTTTGCCAGGGAAAAGACCGTATAGCTGGTCCCGTCCTGCTTTTCCTTCTTCTCCACCTTTTCTATGCCCAGGATGTAATTCTGCAAAACATTGCTATAATCATGGGAATTGAACCAATCCGCCAGACGCTTGGTCCCCATATCGGCATAGTTGTATCTGTTGACGTCCTGCTTCGCCGAGGCGGCAAGATTCTCCAGATAGTCCAGTGCCTTCACCGCCTCATCGTAGTACACTCCGGAAAGGGTTTTCAGCACTTCCTGCTCCTTCGGTGTTCCTATGGCCGCGTACAGGATCTCAAAGGGCTGCAGCTCCGCAAAGTACAGCTCCTTGTCCTCCAGCTCTCCGGTGTATCTGCCCTGACCTCCCGCGTCCAGAAACTCCTCCAGATCGATGCCCTTTTCCTTCTTCATCCTCTGGATCCTGTCCCGAAGAGAGGCGATCTGTTCCGCTGTGATCCTGGGCTGAGCGTCCTGGCGCTTGTGCTCCGCCTCCACAGCCTCGGCCTGCTGCTTCAGATGCGCCTGACGCTCCAGGAACTGATCGTACATCTGCCTGCCCTTTTCGACTGCCTTCTGCATTTCCTCATCTGTCCAGTCGCTGTACAGATAGGCCAACAGCTGCTCCTGCCTCCCGGCCTGCGCTCCGTTTCCGTTCGCGGCATCGGCAAAGTCCTTGAGTGTTTTGTTGCTGCGTGTCAGGTTCTCCTCGATCTCCCGGAACGCGTCATAGGCAGACATGGTCGTCCACTCGGGACCATCATCAAGCTTGCTCGCATTCAGCTCCTCGATCCGATCCCTGAGCTCCTGGAGTTCCTCTTCGTTCGCCGCCTTCTCTGCACCCGGCTTTTCCTTTTCGCTCAGCTCCTGCTGCAGCTTGGCCAGTTCCTCCGCTCTCTGCGTCGCCCGCAGCTTGCCGTAAAGCTTCGCGCACTCATATTTGGCAAGCATCA